>WGBT01000157.1 GCA_015494185.1 Hyphomicrobiales bacterium
ACCGAGTTCAAATATATCCGGGCCCGTCATGTTGCCGATCCAAACAGCAGCCCTTATGACATTTTGGAGGTTTCGCCTGACATTTCGGATCAGGATTTGAAAAAACACTATCGCAAGCTGGTGATCGAAAACCATCCCGACAAGCTGATCGCCCGCGGTGTGCCGCAGGAGTTTGTCGAAATCGCCAGCAAGAAACTGGCCGCCATCAACCGCGCTTATGCGGAAATCCGCAAAGAACGCGGCCTGTAGCGGGCATCGCAAAATTCATTGGCGGCAGCCATAGGCAGGTCAGCATCGATACGCAGGTACCAGAATAAACGGAAAGAATTGATCCCATGACAAATACTGAGACAAACACAGACGAGACATTGAACGAGAATGAAAACGAGCACGAGACGTTGGGTCTGGACACCACGCTTGAGGCGGTTTGGCGGCCCTCGCCCAACTATCAGCCGCGCCGCGACAACCGCAAACCGAATATTTTATTATTGCATTATACGGCGATGGAAAAGCCTGAATGGGCGATTGAACGGTTGTGTGATGAAGAGACGGGGGTTTCGTGCCATTACCTTGTGGCCGAGGATGGCGCGATTACGCAAATGGTTTCCGAAAGTAAGCGTGCCTGGCATGCCGGACATTCTTATTGGGCGGGAGAAACCGATATCAATTCCGCCTCGATCGGGATTGAAATCGCCAATCCCGGCCACGAATTGGGCTATCCCGATTTTCCCGAGGCACAAATGCAGGCGGTCGAGGCACTTTGCAAGGATATTTTGAGCCGTCATGATATTCCGCCGTCTCACGTGCTTGGCCATTCCGACGTGGCCCCGCGGCGCAAAAAGGATCCTGGGGAAAAATTCGACTGGGCGCGGCTTTATCGGGCTGGCATTGGCCATTGGGTGGAGCCGGAACCCATTGGCGATGACATTGGATTGCGTCAAGGCGACAAGGGGGATGAGGTGCGTTATCTGCAAAAGCTGTTGTCCGATTATGGCTATTTGTCGGGGATCAGCGGCCGTTACAGCAAGGAAACGGTTCAGGTCGTGACCGCCTTTCAACGGCATTTCCGGCCGGCGCGTGTTGACGGTGTTGCGGACCGCTCAACGATTGCCACGCTGGAAAAATTGCTCGCAGCATTGCCGGCAAAACAGCTGGCTTGAGAAAGATGAGAAAAACATGTTGAATTTGCTGGTGAAAAAGCGATTTTGACAGCGCGTGGCGGGCAAAAACAATTATGATGGGCTGCGAGAAACGGGTGGTGAGCCGGCGATATTTTTAAAGCTGAGGAACCTCTGATCAAACAACCTATCCACCGCCTTCCTTGGCCTCCTGCCTATGGTTGCCATGGAAAATGGGCGGGAGGCCAAGGAAGGCGGTGGGGGCAGCAATTTATTCGGAGGTTCTTTAAAACGGAATGCTAGAGGCCGCCGGAGACAATCGCAGGGAGGCGCAAGGCTTTGACTCTTCTAATGGTCTTCATTGTCGCAGCGTTTTCACTGGCGCTTGGCGTTGGGATCACGGTTCAACTTTTCATGACCGCGGTTTTCAATCGTTGCGAGGGGACATTGAAAGACACACCGCCCGTCTTGGTGTTGTTGGTGGGCCTGCTCGCGGTCTGCCTGCCGGTGCTTGCGGGGCTGCTCGCGATCCGTTCAGGCCAGAGTTTGCCCGTAAGTCAGATTGAGACATGGGGGCCTGTAGCGCTTCAGGGCTATGTGGGCTTGCTGGCTGGTTTGACTACCCTTGCCTATGTTCGCCGCGGTGCCGCCCGGATGGCGCCGCTATTTGCGCGCCAGCTCCATGAACCTCAACAGGTCAAGGCGCAGGCTGAAGCCTTGGGAGAGAGCAAGAAACGGTTTGGCGATGGCGGAGAGCAAGGCCACAGACGCGAAGCCGCGGAATTTATCGAGCTGACCTATAATACCAAAGGCGAGCTGATCGATTGTGAGATTCTTGCAGGGCGTTTTGAAGGTGAGGATGTCGACGATTTGTCGATTTTCGAGCTTCTCGCGCTGTGGTTTGAAGTTTTTGAGCAAGATCTCGACAGCGCCCGCAAGCTGGAAAAATATCTCGACTTTGCAATGCCAGACTGGCGGGCTTTCTTTTTGAAGATGGCCAAGGCCGCTCATGGGCTGGAAAAGGCCAAGCTCAACAAGGCCGGCCCACGCGCCCAGGATGAGAAGACGCAGACAGCGGCCAAAAGCCGCGCCATGACCCATGAGGAAGCCCTTCAGATCCTGGGGTTGAGCGAGGGAGCCAGCTCGAAACGGATCCAGCAAGCCTATCGGGAAATCATGAAAGCGGTGCATCCCGATCAGGGAGGCTCCAGCTATTTGGCCGCCAAGGTCAACGAAGCCAAGGATTTTCTTCTCAACGAAAAGGCCACATCCTCGCAATGATACCAGCAGCGGTGCCTGTGGAGCTTTGGGATTCTTGGCCGCCGCTTTAAGGTACCCCCCCTCGGTGCATGTCCCCTTTATGAGCTCATGGCCTTAGACCTTAGGAGAAACATCTAGAGCAAAATCCGATTCTATGTGATCAGATTTTGCTCTAGTCTCAGTTGGTCCATACAACCATTCATAGAGGCTCATATTGGGCTTCATGTCAACTGGCATACGAAGTGTAATCATCAGCAGGGGAGTATATTAGTGTTATGGGATGGTTTAGCAGAAAAACGGGAGTCACCGCCCCTAAC
>WGBT01000158.1 GCA_015494185.1 Hyphomicrobiales bacterium
ATAAGAGACAGTAACCGAAGAGCGTAATTTGGGGGCAGGGCCGAACAATCTCATTGGAGGTTTTCAAATTTTGCTGTCAGTGGTTGACAAGTTGCGCGTCTGACATATAGTGCAGCTTCCGGGCTTGGGACTTCTAGCCCGGCATTATGCGCTGCCCGAGGTTTCGGCTCATCTGTTGGATTCAGTCAGAATCCTGTTAGCATGACAAAGTTCTTCAGCAACAGCCAAGGTTTATATCTTTTGCTGTGTGGAAACACCAAAGGGCGCGATTGCCCCAAAAAGGCATGCAAGGCGAGGAAAGGAGCAAACTGTGTACGCAGTGATACGTACCGGCGGCAAACAATATCGGGTCGCCGAAAATGATATTATCGAAATTGAAAAACTGGAAGGGGCCAGCGGCGACAAGATCAGCTTTTCTGAAGTGTTGATGGTCGGCAGCGGAAGCGATGTCAAGATCGGCACGCCACTGGTTTCCGGCGCCTCGGTGGAGGCGGAGATTTTGGATCAGATTCGCGGGCCGAAAATCATCGTTTTCAAGAAAAAACGCCGTCATAACTACCGCCGCAAGAAAGGCCATCGGCAGCATCTGACCCGGGTCAAAATCACCGGTATTTCCAGCTGATGGATGTGGCTTGGTGAGGTGTGAGGCCGCAATGTTCCCATGGGGCGGCGGGGGTTGGCAACAGAATAAGATTTGAGATCGAGGAAGTTTAGCAATGGCACATAAAAAAGCAGGCGGTTCGTCGCGCAATGGCCGTGATTCGGTTGGCAAACGTTTGGGCGTCAAGAAATTTGGTGGTGAAAAAGTTGTGCCCGGCAATATCATCATCCGCCAACGTGGCACCAAATGGCACCCTGGAACTGGGGTTGGCCTTGGCAAGGACTATACGATCTTTGCGTTGATCGAAGGCCATGTTCGCTTCAAGACCAAAAGAGGCGGCCGCAGCTATGTCTCTGTGGTTCCAGCCGCTGAGGGCAACTGATACGGTTGGCCCTTAGGGGCTTGACTTCAAGAAACTGCATTTCAAGCCTGTCGAAAACCAAAAACGCTCACCGTGGGAGGCAGGGCGGTTCTGGTACTGTTGGTCAGGCCAGATCAAGTGTTGATCTTTATATCTTGGTCTGAGGTCTCTTTACGAGAAAAGCTCTGATGACAGAAAAATTGGCTTGGATTTTGGTCTGGTTTTGCGTGTAAAATGGCAGCGATGTCACCAATATCGCGAAATCTGCTGCCAAACCCCGCGCGCATTAAGTCCAAACGGCTGACCATGCGGCCGATTGCGATGAAGGATGCGAGCCGCATTGCAAAACTGGTCAATGATCGGGAAATCGCCGAAAAAGTCTCCCACATCCCCTATCCTTATGACGTCGAGGACGCCCGCCGCTGGATTCGCGGGCTTGGGGATGAACGGGTTTTTGTCATCATCCGCCGCTTTCGATTGATTGGCTGTGTTGGCCTCAATCCCAAATCTCAGACCAGTTGTGAATTGGGTTACTGGATCGGGCGCAAGTGGTGGGGGCGGGGCTATGCCACAGAGGCCGCAGCGGCGGTCTTGCCGATTGCTTTTACGAATCCAGCCGTCGTGCTCGTAACCTCGGCCCATTTCAAGGACAATCCAGAATCTGGTAATGTGCTGTATAAGCTGGGCTTTTCGCCGGCGGGCGAGGGCTTGCGCTGGTGTGAAGCGCGGGGCCAAAAAATCGAAAGCGTTGAATTTCGGCTGACCCGGATGGTTTTTGAAGCCAATCGGAAGGCGCGTGCGAGCAGGTGATTTGCCAATGAAGTTTCTTGATCAAGCCCGTGTTTTCATCAAATCCGGTGATGGCGGGGCGGGCTGTGTCAGTTTTCGCCGCGAAAAATTTGTTGAATTTGGCGGACCCGATGGGGGGGATGGTGGCCGTGGTGGCGATGTCTGGGCGGAATGTGTGGCCAATCTCAACACGCTGATCGATTATCGTTATCAGCAACATTTCAAGGCCGGCAGGGGAATGCATGGCATGGGGCGCAACCGCACCGGGGCGTCGGGCAAGGATGTTGTGTTGAAAGTCCCCCCGGGCACCCAGATTTTTGCCGAGGACAATAAGACCCTGATTGCCGATCTGATCAAACCGGGGGAGAGGGTTCTGTTGGCCAGAGGCGGCAATGGTGGCTTTGGCAATGCGCATTTTAAATCCGCAACCAACCAGGCGCCACGTCATGCCAATCCCGGCCAGCCTGGAGAAGAGTTGACGATCTGGCTCCGGCTGAAGCTGATTGCCGATGCCGGTATCATCGGCCTGCCCAATGCAGGGAAATCCACCTTTCTGGCGGCGGTAACGGCGGCCAAGCCGAAAATCGCAGACTATCCGTTTACCACCCTTCACCCCAATCTTGGGGTTGTCAAAGCCGGTGATGAAAGCTTTGTACTGGCCGATATTCCGGGGCTGATCGAGGGGGCGCATGAAGGGGTTGGCATTGGCGATCGTTTTTTGGGCCATATCGAGCGCTGTGCCGTCATTTTGCATCTTGTTGATGTCTTGGAAGAGGAGCCGGTAAAGGCTTATGAAACGGTGCGTTCGGAATTGGCGGCTTATGGGGCGGGATTGCCGGACAAGCCTGAGATCCTGGCGCTGAACAAATGCGACGCTGTGAGCAAACAGCAGGTTGCCAAAAAGGCGCAAATGCTTGAAGAAGCAACTGGAATTAAGCCGGTTTGCCTTTCGGCGGTGTCTGGGGAACAAGTTCGCAGTGTGCTGTTTCAGTTGGCCGAAGTCATTGCCAAAACACGCAAAGCCGAAAGCGTGACAGGCTCATAATAGCCGAGGTATATTTGCCTCTGACCGCTCATATTTTTCGGATCCTTTTGAAGGTTCTTTGTCAAATGAACGGTCTACCAAGTCCTCCGTGAAGTACCAGTAAGGTACTGACATAGCGGACTGATTGTGGGGGGGGGGCCGAAATGTTTTTGCAAGGCAGCGGCGCTGCAGCCAGCATTTCCTTGCAATTTGCTTCTCTGGTTTTCTGTGATTTTTTCTCCGAAACATGCGTTCGGGGGGCGATATGAAACCGAAGGAACCGGTGGAGACGGGTCAAACGGATAGGTTCCGCTCGAGGCTCGGCCAAATCATCGGCTCGACTAGATCATCGATATGGGCCATGAAAAAGTGGTTCTGGAAAAAGTGGTTCTGGCCTGGAGCATCGATTGGGAATTTCTGGCGGATGCCTGCGGGGAAGCTTATACCGACAGGCCCGCCCATCCGCCGCTGTCGACGTGGCTTATGGCCGGGCTGCCTATTATCAAGTATACGGACAATATGTCCGACAATCTGTCAGCTGAAGAGTGCTCGCCCGCTGGGTGGAGAACCCGTATGACCAATATCTGCGCGGCGAGAAATTTTTCCGGCACGACCTGCCCTTTGACCGCTCGTCCCTGCCCCGCTGGCGCC
>WGBT01000159.1 GCA_015494185.1 Hyphomicrobiales bacterium
AATCATCAAACAGACCGTGACGGACGGCTCTCTTGTGCTTGCTCCCCCCGGCCTTGAAGTCAAGGTGGCCGAGCTGTTCGAGGTTCGATGGTAGGAGGTTCTGCGCGTGCCAGACCGGCGCTCTGTTTCTGGTTTTCCCGGTCAATAAGACCACAGCGGCTTGAGGTTGAAGGGGGCTGCGGCGAAGGGCGGGGCGGCGATGTCACTGTCGCCGGCATAGGTGGCCAGCAGCAGCCATTTTGTGCCGCCGCCGTCTTTGTCACGCAATTCAAAGGTCTCAACGGTCTGCGCGTCGGGATCGACCAGCCACAGGTGGTGAACCTTGAAGCTGGCATAGATGTTGCGTTTTTCCAACCGGTCATAGCGGACGGTCTTGGGGGAGAGCACTTCGCAGACCCAGTCCGGCGGCGTCTCGAACCAGGCGGTTTCAGGCAATTGCGGCAGAGTTTCCCGCCGCCAGCCGGCCAGGTCGGGCACAACCACATGTTCGCCCAGATGCAATTCCGGCTCATCCAGGATCACCCAACCGCCGGGTCCGTCTGAACCAAAATCAAATGGAGCCCCAATCTTCCCCCCTAAAACCGAAGCGGCACGCGCATGGCGTGGTGCTGGGCGCGGATGGGTCACCAATTGCCCAAACAGGATCTCGGCCACCAGATGCGCAGGCATCCGGCACAGGTCTTCATAGGTTGCCCGTTCAAGCACCGTCTCGCCCATACTGTTTCCTCATTTGTGAAATCTGCCTTGATACCACAGATAGTAGCCGTCTTGACTGCGCCTTGTCATCTGCTCCTGTGGAACCTTGGATGAATAACTTCCCCCACTTGCCGTCCTTGGCCTTCCCGCCTGTCTATGGCCGCTACGGAAAATGCGGATATCTGATCAGGGAATGCAGGGGCTGATCTGGCATATTGTTATTGGATTGAGTGTAGCTTCTCATGATCTTATCTCTATATCTTATCTTTGTCCCAAAATCCTGCCTGTCCTCAATTTCCGTGCTGCCCCCAATTCCTGAAATCTTCGTGTCTCATCGCTCAGAGATGGCCGCGGGCCTTATTCGCCCGCTTCGACATAGATTTCTGAACCCATTTCCTTGAATTTTTGGCGCATTTCCTCCATGCCCTTTTCGGCCTCGCGCATGGCCGCCTGACCGGCTTCGGTCTTGGCGTAATCGCGCACATCTTGGGTGATTTTCATGGAGCAGAATTTGGGGCCACACATGGAACAGAAATGCGCCAGTTTATGGGCAGCTTTCGGCAAGGTCTCGTCATGATATTCCCGCGCGCGCTCGGGATTGAGCGAAAGGTTGAACTGGTCCTCCCAGCGAAACTCAAACCGCGCTTTCGACATCGCATCATCCCAGGCCTGGGCGGCGGGGTGCCCTTTGGCCAGATCCGCGGCATGGGCGGCGATTTTATAGGCGATCACCCCTTCGCGGACATCGTCGCGATTGGGCAGGCCCAAATGCTCCTTGGGGGTGACATAGCACAACATGGCAGTGCCAAACCAGCCGATCATGGCAGCCCCAATCGCCGAGGTGATATGATCATAGCCAGGCGCGATATCGGTGACCAGCGGTCCCAAGGTATAAAACGGCGCCTCGCCACATTCTTTCAGCTGCTTTTCCATGTTGACCTTGATCTTGTGCATCGGCACATGCCCCGGCCCTTCGATCATCACCTGACACCCATGATCCCAAGCGATTTGGGTGAGCTCGCCCAGGGTTTCAAGCTCGGCGAATTGGGCGCGGTCATTGGCGTCAGCAATCGAGCCCGGCCGCAAGCCATCGCCCAAAGAGAAGGATACATCATATTTGCGCATGATCTCGCAGATCTCGCCGAAATGCTCATAAAGAAAGCTTTCCTTGTGATGGGCGAGGCACCATTTCGCCATGATGGAGCCACCGCGGGAGACAATGCCCGTCACCCGATTGGCTGTCAGGGGCACATAGGCCAGCCGTACCCCGGCATGGATGGTGAAATAGTCAACCCCTTGCTCGGCTTGTTCGATCAGAGTGTCCTTGTAAACTTCCCAGTCGAGTTTAACAGGATCCCCCCCGACCTTCTCTAGGGCTTGGTAAATCGGTACGGTGCCGATTGGCACCGGTGAATTGCGGATGATCCATTCCCGGGTGGTGTGGAT
>WGBT01000160.1 GCA_015494185.1 Hyphomicrobiales bacterium
GGCCAAGCAACTGTTTTCCTGTCAATTCGTCAATGTTCAGCCCCATTCGGGTTCACAGGCCAATCAAAGCGTGTTTTTGGCATTGTTGAAACCAGGCGATACGATTTTGGGGATGAGCCTGGCGGCGGGCGGGCATCTCACCCATGGGGCGCCGCCGAACTTGTCTGGCAAATGGTTCAAGGCGGTGCAATATGGGGTGCGCCGTGAAGATGCGCGGATCGATTATGACGAGGTTCGCGCGCTGGCTATGGAACATCGCCCGAGACTGATCATTGCCGGGGGCTCTGCCTATCCGCGCCAGATCGATTTTGCCAAATTCCGCGAGATTGCCGATGCGGCGGGGGCAATCTTAATGGTCGATATGGCTCATTTTGCGGGACTGGTGGCGGCAGGCCAGCATCCCAATCCGTTGGAATATGCCGATGTTGTCACCACCACCACCCATAAAACCCTGCGCGGACCGCGCGCGGGCATGGTGCTTACCAATGATCCCGAGATTGCCAAGAAGATCAATTCAGCGATTTTTCCCGGCCTTCAGGGCGGGCCGTTGATGCATATTATTGCCGCCAAGGCGGTGGCTTTCGGTGAGGCGTTGCAACCCGAGTTCAAGGTTTATGCGAAAAATGTGATTGAAAATGCCAAGGCTTTGGCGGAAGTGTTGCGGCGTGGCGGGCTTGATATCGTCTCTGGAGGCACCGATACGCATTTGGTTCTGGTCGATCTGCGGCCGAAGGGGTTGACCGGCAAAGCCGCCGAAGCAGCGCTTGAACGGGCCCATATCACCTGCAATAAGAACGGGGTGCCGTTTGATCCAGAAAAACCGTTTGTGACATCAGGGATCAGGCTCGGCACGCCGGCAGGCACCACGCGCGGCTTTGGCGTGGCGGAATTCCAGCAGATCGGACGGATGATCTTGACGGTGCTTGATGGTTTGAAAGCCAATGGCGAAACCGGCAATGAGGCCGTTGAAGCCGAAGTGAAAGAACAAGTCCTTGCCCTTTGTGATCAATTTCCGATCTATCACCATATGACCCTTTGAACGGCCCGAAAACGCGGCGAGGGGCAACGGGATAGAAACAAGGTAAGAGAAACAAGCTAAGAGAGAGGGCCGGTTGGCATCCATGCCTTCATTGAGAGAATGCTATGCGCTGCCCTTATTGCGGTTCGACACGCACCCAGGTCAAAGACAGCCGTACCACGGAAGATCAGAATGCGGTGCGCCGCCGCCGTATCTGCCGCGACTGTGATGGCCGGTTTACCACCTTTGAACGGGTGCAGTTGCGGGAGCTGACGGTGATCAAGGCCGATGGGCGCAAGGTTCCGTTCAGCCGTGAGAAATTGTATCGTTCCCTCAAGATCGCCCTGCGTAAACGCCCGGTGAGCGGGGAGCGGATCGACCAGTTGGTCAGCGAAATCGTTCGCGGGCTGGAACAGCGCTATGAGTCTGATGTGCCCTCGCGCGACATTGGCAATGCGGTGATGGCGGCATTGAAGCAAATCGACAGCGTTGCCTATGTCCGGTTTGCTTCGGTGTACAAAGATTTTCGCGAGGCGGAGGATTTCGTTTCCGTGCTCAATGAGCTTGCGGATCCGGCTGATCTGAAAAATTGATATTGCAAAAATGATATTGCAAAGATGTTTACAGGAATAATCACCGATATTGGGCGGCTTCAGCCCTTTTCTCAAGACCGGCCCGGGGTTTTTCAGATCGCCTGCGCCTATGATCCGGCGAGTATTGCCATTGGGGCTTCGATTGCCTGTGATGGCTGTTGTTTGACGGTGACCGAGCTAAGTCCCTTGCCGGCTGGCGGCTGTGTTTTTTCGGTGGATGTCTCCAATGAAACCCTGGCCAAAACGACGCTTGGCGGGTGGCAACCAGGGCAGGCGGTCAATCTGGAGCGGGCGCTTGGGCTGGGGGCGGAATTGGGCGGACATATCGTCACGGGCCATGTCGATGCGGTGGCTGTGATCGTGGAGCGCTTCGAGGATGGCAATGCGGTGCGTTTCGTTGTCGAAGCCCCTGCCCAATTGCAAAAATTCATCGCGCCCAAGGGCTCGGTCGCTCTCAATGGTGTTTCGCTGACGGTCAATGAAGTCGAGGGGGCGCGTTTTGGCATCAGTCTCATTCCACACACCTTGCAACAGACCAATTGGAAGAATTTGGGCGTCAATGACAAAATAAATCTTGAAGTCGACTTGCTCGCGCGATACGTGGCAAGGATGTATCAGCTAGAGCGAGCAGAAAAGACATGAGCACGGTGACCGAAAAGAGCGATTCAGACGATAGCAAAATTTTCGCCAGCACGGAGGAAATTCTTGAAGATGTCCGCAATGGCAAGATGATCATTCTTGTCGATGCGGAGGATCGCGAAAATGAAGGGGATCTGATCGTTCCGGCGCAGATGGCGACCCCGGAAGCCATTAACTTCATGGCCAAGTTCGGCCGTGGTCTGATCTGTCTGGCGCTGACCGACAAGCGCGCCCGCCAGCTCAATCTGGAAATGATGGCCCGCCACAATCGCGAGGCGTTGCAGACCGCCTTTACCGTCTCCATCGAGGCGCGCGAAGGGGTGACCACCGGGATTTCCGCCCATGACCGTGCGCACACGATTGCCGTGGCCATCGATCCGACCAAAGATTACCGTGATATCGTCACGCCGGGGCATGTGTTTCCGCTGGTGGCGCGGGAAGGCGGGGTGCTGATCCGTGCCGGCCATACCGAGGCGGCGGTTGATCTGGCCCGGCTTGCGGGGCTTTATCCGGCGGGGGTGATCTGTGAAATCATGAACGATGATGGCACTATGGCGCGGGTGCCGGATCTCATTCCCTTTGCCCAAAAGCATGGGTTGAAGATCGGCACCATCGCGGATCTGATTGCCTATCGTTATAAACATGATGCGGTGGTCAAGGTGGTGCGTGAGACCACCATCGATAGCCCCTTTGGCGGCGCCTTCAAGCTCAAGGTCTATACCAATCTGGTCGAGCCGGCCGAACATATTGCGCTGGTCAAGGGGGATGTGGCCACCGATGAGCCGGTTTTGGTCCGGGTGCATGCCTTTGACGTGTTGACCGATGTCTTGGGAGCCGAAGGCCACCGCCATTCTTTGCTGCAGAAAAGTATGGAAATGATCGGCGAGGCGGGCCGCGGGGTGGTGGTTCTGATCCGCGATGTCCAGGCTGATGCGATCTCACGCAGTCTGGCCCGGCGGGAAAATGCTACAACCGATGGCGAACAAGCCAGCCGGGTTGTGGAAAGTGGGATTGGTTCGCAAATCCTGCGTGATCTGGGGGTGCGCAATATGCTGCTTTTGTCGAATGCCCCGGTGCAGAAAAAGGTGGTTGGTCTGGAAGGCTGGGGGCTGTCCATTGCCGGCATCAAACCAATCGAATAGGGGGCGGTGAAGGGCGCCCATCCCGGTGGCTTCGCAGCAGGCGGCAGGGGTGCGACAGGTTGGGGCAGACATTTTATGAGAGAGGTATTATGAACCGAGCCGTCATTATATTGGAGGCGACGTTTTATGACGACATCGCCGAGGAGCTGGCCCGTGGAGCGATTGCCGAGCTTGAAGCCAACAATATCGATTACGAACGCATTGCGCTGCCCGGCGCCCTCGAAATCCCGGTGGCGTTGAGCCTGTTGATCGATAACGGTAAAATCGATATCGGTCTGTTTGAGGAAGAGGACGATAGCCCGGTCACCGTTGATGGCAAAGCCTTGCCCGAAGGGGTGATTGCTCTTGGTTGTGTAATCCGGGGGGAGACCGCGCATTATGATATCGTGGCCAATGAATCGGCCCGGGGGTTGATGCAGTTGGCGGTGCAATATGCGTTGCCGATAGGCAATGGCATTCTAACGGTGGAAAATCGCGAACAGGCTTGGGCGCGCGCCCGGGTGGATGGCAAGAACAAGGGCGGTGCTGCGGCGCGGGCTTGCCTGCGGTTGATGCAGCTGCGCCAGGAAAGCCGCAGTTCGCTGATCGACAAATATGAAAGTCTGTGAAATGA
>WGBT01000161.1 GCA_015494185.1 Hyphomicrobiales bacterium
GCTTTGGGCCCCCTTCAAATGGCTGAAATGGCCGCAGCGGCGCAACAAACGAAAGAACAAGGCCAAGCCGGAAATTCCTCCCTCAGCCGCCAAGGTCGAGATAAGCGCCTTGTGGCAACCGGAATTCAAACGGCTGATCGGGCGCGATGACACTCTTGCCTGGCTGGATGCGGCCTTGGCCACGGAAACCACCAATCTTTGCCTCTTGACCGGCCCTGAAGGAAGCGGCAAGACGGCTGTCCTGTCCGCCTGGCTTAAGCAACTGTCAACGCGCCAACATGGCGGCGCCGAGCGGGTTTTCGGCTGGACGTTCCCGCCCCCCAACCGCGCCATGCCGGCCCCGCGGCAAGCCGATGGCACCCCGTTGCCCCACACGGCAACCGATGCGTTTTTTACCACGGCGCTGTCTTGGTTTGGCTATGATCCGGCCCGTTATGGCCCCATTGGACCAGGCGAAGACCGCGGGGAGAAGCTGGCTTTCATGGTTCGCCAATCCCGCACCATTTTGCTGCTCGATGGACTGGAAAATTTTCAGAACGAAGCTGGCGAGATCATCGACCCAAGCTTGAAAATTTTCCTCACAACAATCGCCGAATTCAATCCAGGGCTTTGTGTCATCACCAGCCGCCGCGCGCTTTCGGGGCTGGGGCCCATCCAATTCGGCCCCGAATTTCACCGCCGCCAACTCGACGATCTGGCCGAGGAAGAGGCACGCACCCTGCTTGGGATGGAACAGGTCAGCGGCAAGGAAAGCGCCTATCGCGGCGCCTTCAAAAGCTTTGGAACCCGCCCCTTGACGTTGGTCTTGCTGGCCAAATTTCTGCGCTTTTGGCACCGCGGCGCCTTGGAGGAATATAAAGCCATCGGCCATGACACAACCCTGCCCTGGAGCAAATCCTTAGAGCGCAACCAGGCCCGCACCGAGCGAGATGCCGCCGCCCAAGCCGGGCTTCATCCGGTATTGCGGATTCTTGCCGCCCATGCCAAAAATCTGGCCCAAAATCAGGAAACCAAAGAGCCGGAAACCCGTCCCGATCTCTGCCTGCTTTATTTGCTGGGCCTGTCCCAATCGCCGCTTGAGAAAGCAACCCTGCTTTATCTGGTCCGTGACAAGCCTTCTAAACGCACCGCCAAGAAAGGGGTTCTCACACGCCTGTTCTCTCGCAACGACTCTTATGCTGAAGCCTTGCATCCCCTGATCAATCTTAAGGCGCCAGAATGGCCGAAACTCGTGGCGCGCTTATGGGCGATGGGATTGCTTCACCCTGTCGCCGCCAAGCCCCGCCGGGGGCATCCCTTTGCCCCCAATTCAGTCGCTCAAGACCGGCTGGAAGCCCCAGCCATTGTTCGTGATTATTTCGGTGGACTGTTCAAATCGCGCCATCCAGACGCCTGGCAAGAGGGACATCGCAAACTCTTCGCTCATTACAACAGCCACGGTCTGCCCAAAGGGCTGCCGATCAGCCTCATTCATGAGCACCTGCCCGCTTTGATGCAGATTGCAAACCTGCCTAAAGAACGTCATGCTGAAGCGGTCCAGACGGTTTTCGCGGACAACAAGCTAAGCGCTTTAAAACCGGCCCTGGTGCAAGCCCTGCCTCAGCTTTTTCCCAATGATCTGCCGCAAATGGCGCCCCTGATCAAAGCGGTTTTCCACGGCATCGAAGCAGGCCTTGCCGAACAGGCGTTAAAACAGCTTTATGAGCCGCGAATCCGCCGCGGCGACGCCAACCATTTGGTCAATCATCTCAAGGCGGGGGAAACGGATCGCATCCTGCTGGCGCAGTTTTTTGACCAGCCCTGGCAAATCCCTTCAAAAGCCTTGAAAGTCGATGATCAGTTGAAACTTCTGCAATGGGCTGCAGATACGCTCCGCGATCTGGGGTATTTGGCAGCAGCCGATCAAGCGCTTGGAGCGGAACAGAAACTGGCGCTCAAACGCAAGGACTGGCGCGAAACGACACGTTCGGCCCTCGAACTCGCCAAGCTTCGCCTCGCTTATGGCAATTTGGAGGAGGCTTTGGAAAAGGCCCGCGAGACCATCCGGCTGGCCGAACAGAAACAAGATTATCTCTATCAGATGGGGGGGCTTGCGGTGCTGGGCGACAGCCTGCATCAGAGCGGGCGCGCGGAAGAAGCCGAAGAGGCGTTTCGCGAGGCTGAGGAAATCCAAAAGACCCATGATTTTCTGCTTGGGCCGCTGCCGACATTTCTGCGTTTCGTCTATTGTGATTTACTGCTGGCGCAAGGCCGCACCGCAGAAGTCATGTACAAGATCACCGAAGCTTTGGACTGGCGTGAACAAAGCGCGCAAGCCGCTACAGCACAGGAATTGGCCTTGGATGAAATGATCCTTGGTCAAGCCTACTGGGTGGCGGCCGCGCTCGACCAAGAAGCCGGCGATCTCGACGAAGCCCGCAATCTGCTCACCTCGGCAATCGGTGGCTTTCAAAGCGGCGGCGATCCCGGTTTGCGGGCCCGGTCCTATCTGATCCGGGCCCAATTCCTGGTTTCGCAAGAAGAATATGTCACCGCCGCAGATGACATTGAAGTGGCCCATGATCTGGCGAAAAGTCATAATCTGAGACTGATCTTGGCCGACTGCCACATTGAAACGGCACAAATTCTTTTGGCGATTGGCGACCCCCATAACAAGGCCAGTTTTGAAATCGATGCGGCGGCGCAAATCATTGAGGAAACCGGCTATCACCGCCGCAAACCCGAACTTGAGGCTTTATATATCTCGCTGACCAATGAGACTTGAACACAACGGTTATGACTAAAGCCAGCTGCCAAACAGGGAAGCCAGATAGGGATAAAC
>WGBT01000162.1 GCA_015494185.1 Hyphomicrobiales bacterium
GATCACCGGCGCATCGGTGTCTGGGATTTCGTCGAGCTCTTCGACGAAAATCGCCCCTTTGGCCTTTAGGTGGTCGACCACATAGCGGTTGTGCACAATCTCATGGCGGACATAGACCGGCGCGCCAAACCGTTCCAGCGCCCGTTCGACGATCTGAATGGCGCGGTCGACACCGGCGCAAAAGCCGCGCGGCGCACACAGCAAAATAGTCAGCGGTGGCTTGGCGGTGGAATGGCGGGTGTTCGCTGTGGCGATATCTATCTGAGCCATGTCGGGTCCTGATCGAGTAAGTTTCATAAAATGGTGTAATACCAGAGGTATTGATTTATTGTTGGCTGCTGACGTTTTTCGTATCCCTTTGAACTTTTTGCATCGATTGAACGGTATACGAGCGAAGGCCAGGGGGCGCTGGTATAACTTTATCCGCTTTTTACAGCAGATGAAATAAGACCGAAGGTCTTTTTATTTGTAAAAATCTGCACTTGACCTGACAGATAGTGGTTGGCTTGACCACACCTTCTGACCTGAACCTGTCCTTACATTCCATGATGAGCGTTTTTGCATTTTCGACAGGTTTGTCAAGGATTGAAACCGCTTCGCGGCGCCAACAAGCGAGCGTGGAATGGCGGGAGCCACGACGGGGGCTTGAAAAAGGTGGTCCTTGACAAACCTGTCGAAAATGCCGGTGTCTCACCATGGAATGCAAGGGCTGATCTGACACTGTCTGTAAGGTCTGTAAGGTTGAATGTAGACTTTTACATTTTATTGACCGCTCATGCTTTGAGATGTTCCTTTGGGGGGCTTCATTAATCGAACGGCATCGAAATCAAGGTCAGGGATACTGGGATTACAGCGGCAGCCAAGATGGAAGGCGGGCTTTATTGCGCCAGTTCCTTCAGGCCCAGACGGATCAGCTCCCCGACGGCGATATCATCGCCCTGCCGATTGAGGACAGCCGTAATGGCGTTTGCGGCCTGTTGCGGCGTATAACCGAGATTGGTCAGCGCTGAGATGGCTTCGGACATGGTTGAACTTGGCGGCTTGGCAGGCGCTGCTGGGCTTGGCATTCCCTCCGCCGTTTCAGTCACCAGGGTGGGCACCTTGTCTTTCAGCTCATTCAAAATCCGCTGCGCCACTTTCGGCCCCACCCCCGGCGCTTGGGTGATGATGGCCTTGTCCTGCAGCGCCAGCGCATTGCCAAGATCGGCCGGGGCCAGCACCCCCAAAATGGCCAGCGCCACCTTGGCTCCCACCCCTTGCACACTTTGCAACAGCCGGAACCATTCACGTTCCGCCTCACTCAAAAAGCCAAACAGCTTGATTTCGGTTTCGCGGACATGGGTTTCAATCGATAGGGTCACGGCCTCGCCGGGATGAGGCAAGGCGCCAAGGGTGCGCGCGGCACAGAACACCTCATAACCAACACCGCCTACATCGATGATCACCCAGTCATCACCAATCGAATCGACCGTGCCTTTGAGTTTCCCAATCATAATGAGGGCCGCTTATTCATGATCACCATTTTCATTTCATCATCAATCATTGTCATCGTCATTGTCGCGCTCGGTCAGTTCGATCAGTTTTTGTTCCAGCTTGCGGGCCAGCCGGTGATGGGCGTGGGTGATGGCAATCGCCAAGGCGTCCGCCGCATCCTCTGAATTGGGTTTGGCCAATGGCAACAACTGCTTGATCATCGCCCGGATCTGCTGTTTTTGCGCATGGCCGGATCCCACTACGGTCTTCTTCACCGCATTGGGGGCATATTCGGCAACCTCAATCCCGGTCATCGCCGGGGCCAACATCGCCATGCCCCGGGCTTGGCCCAGTTTCAGGGTCGCTGAGGCATCCCGATTGACAAAGGTCTGCTCGACCGCGGCTTCTTCTGGACCATGCGCAGCCAGAACCCCCGACAAGCCCTGATAGATTTGCTTTAAACGATCGGAAAGATCGGTCTTGGTATCGGATTCCACCGTGCCGCTGGCAACATAGCTCAGCCGTACCCCATCGGTTTCGATCACCCCCCAGCCGGTTCGCCGCAGCCCCGGATCGATGCCAATGATGCGAACAGTGCCCTCCTTCACTCGCGTTTTCCCGGCCCGGTTTGGGAGCCCGTTTTCAGCTTTGGTTTGCGCCGCATTTCGTTCCACGTCTGATCTCATACCTGCCTCGCTGTTTCTGGTTTGCAAAGTCGGTTGCCGAAAACGCGAAACTAGAGCTTGTTTGTCAAACGCAACGCAAAACTTGATCTCAACGGCAATGGCCCATCTGTTCAGTGGTTTTGGAAGAGCCTTCTGAATAATTGCGGCTCTTCCTGCCAACCGTCCATTTTCCGCAGCAGCGATAGGCGTTTGCCAGGCGGCAGGGGCAGCAGCAATTTATTCAGAGCTTCCTTGGTCAGAATAATCTTCTGGCCTGAACCTGTCCTTACATTCCATGGTGAGCGGTGTTGCATTTTCCTAAAGTTTGTCAAGGGCTGCCATTTTTGATCCCCTGTCGTGCCGAGAAGCCTCGGTGGCATCACCGCACTCCACGTTCGTTTGCAGCGGCCGCGAAGCGGTTTCACCCCTTGACAAACTTTAGGAAAATGCCAAGGTTTCATCATGGAATGTAAGGCCAGATCTGACGCTATCTGACGCTATCTGACGCGAGCTAATTATTTATTCGTCCGCGTGCCGTTTTACAGTTTTCTCCCCTTTTTTACCGGTTTTGTCCCCTCCCTCAATCGTAATCTAACGGCTCATGCGTTCGATGAGCGCATCGGAGACTTCAAAATTGGCGTAGACATTTTGCACGTCATCGGCATCTTCCAAAGCCTCCAACAGCCGCAACAATTTCTCTCCGGCTTCGTCATCGAGCTCGATTGTGTTTTGCGGCCGCCAGATCAGTTGAATATTTTTCGGTTCGCCAAATTTTTCTTCCAAAGCGCTGGAAACCTCATGCAGCGCCTCGGCATCGCAATAAATCGTGTGGCCGTCGGCGTCGGAAACGCAATCTTCCGCCCCAGCCTCAATGGCCGCCTCGAAGATTTCTTCCTCACTGGCCACCTCGGCCTTGAATTCCACCGAGCCCACCCGGTCGAACATAAAGGACACCGAACCGGTTTCGCCAAGATTGCCGCCATTTTTGCTGAAAGTGGCGCGGACAGCGCTGGCGGTGCGGTTGCGATTGTCGGTCAGGGCTTCAACGATAATGCCCACCCCTCCAGGACCAAACCCCTCGTAACGGATTTCTTCATATTTGGCGCCGTCATCGTCTTGGCTTTTCTTGATGGCGCGTTCGATATTGGCGTTGGGCATCGATTGCGCCCGCGCCGCTTTGATGGCGGTTCGCAACCGCGGGTTCATGTCCGGATCAGGAGCGCCCATCTGGGCGGCTGTGGTGATCTCCCGCGACAACCGGGAGAACAGTTTGGCGCGCTTTTTGTCCTGCGCCCCTTTGCGGTACATGATGTTCTTGAATTTACTGTGTCCTGCCATGGTTTGTTTCTGCTCTGTTTCTTTTTAACAAATCGTTAATGCCACCAAAACCGGGGGGGGTTCAACGCTTTTCTTGCACATACCAAAAGCGTGCCTCAAACGCCACAAGCAAGCTTCGGTCTCGATGGTTGACAGCGGCAAGCCACTGTCATTAACCATGGCCCCACGAAACATGGCCCATGGATATTACCACGGTGCCGACGGTCTCCCAACGAACCGGAACGGATATGACGGACTTTTACACAGCTCCCCAGGCGGGTGATTTTTTCACCGCCTCTGATCCTTTTGCGCTGTTTGCCGACTGGTTGCAAGCGGCTGAGGCCCATGAGCCGAACGATCCCAATGCCATGGCCCTTGCCACTGTGGATAAAGACGGCATGCCCAATATCCGGGTTGTGCTGCTCAAACAGATGGATGCTTCGGGG
The DNA here is from genome assembly GCA_015494185.1 of Hyphomicrobiales bacterium. GTDB lineage: Bacteria > Pseudomonadota > Alphaproteobacteria > Rhizobiales > S144-35 > S144-35. Next base: position 3,902 of record WGBT01000162.1, read on the forward strand.
CTGGTCTTTTACACCAATATCGAAAGCGCCAAGGGGGTTGAGCTGGCACAGACCCCAAAGGCGGCGGCGAATTTTCACTGGAAAAGCCTGCGCCGTCAAATCCGGGTGCGTGGTGTGATCGAGCCGGTCTCGCCGGCTGAAGCCGACGCCTATTTCGCCTCGCGCCCCAAAGGCAGTCAGATCGGGGCTTGGGCCTCGCAACAAAGCCGGGAGCTTGCCGATCGTAAAACCCTGGAGCAGCGGATTGCCGAATTGGAACGGCAATTTGCCGGCAAAGCGGTGCCGCGCCCTCCCTACTGGTCTGGTTTTCGGCTCATTCCACAGGAAATCGAATTTTGGCATGACCGTCCTTTCCGGCTGCATGACCGGCTGCAATTTCTGCGCGCCACTCCCGATGCTCCGTGGACGAAACGCCGTCTTTATCCTTGAACTATTCGGCCCCCAATGAAATAGGGAGGCGGCAAGTCCCCGCGCGTCAATCCTGTCTTTGGGCCACAGCCAACGGGAAGGGGGCGGCAATTTATTCTGAGGTTTCGGCTAAAAAAACGTTGCATTTTGTGGCCTTCCTCTGCTTCATTGCAGGGTATGACGACACCAACGGCAAAGACACCTAATTCTTATCGGACCGGGCCCGATGAGCATGGCCATTTTGGGATTTTCGGCGGCCGTTTCGTTGCCGAGACCCTGATGCCGCTGATCCTCGAGCTGGAGGCGGCCTATAACGAGGCGAAAGCCGATCCCGCGTTTCAGGCGGAGCTTGCGGATTTGTCGGCGCATTATGCCGGCCGGCCCTCGCCGCTTTATTTCGCCGAGCGCCTGACCGCGCATTTCGGCGGCGCCAAAATCTATTTCAAACGGGATGAGCTCAACCACACCGGCAGCCACAAAATCAATAATTGCTTAGGGCAGATTCTGCTCGCCAAACGGATGGGAAAAACCCGGATCATCGCCGAAACCGGGGCCGGGCAGCACGGTGTGGCGGTGGCGACAGTGGCCGCCCGGTTCGGCCTGCCTTGCACGATTTTCATGGGGGCGACCGATGTGGAGCGGCAAAAACCCAACGTTTTCCGCATGAAATTGCTAGGCGCAGAGGTCCGTCCCGTGACCGCAGGGCGGGGCACCTTGAAGGATGCCATGAACGAAGCGTTGCGTGACTGGGTGGCCAATGTTGACGACACCTTTTACATCATCGGCACGGCCGCCGGTCCGCATCCCTATCCGGCCATGGTCCGCGATTTTCAGTCGGTGATCGGTCAAGAAGCCAAGCAGCAGATTCTCGAACGCGAGGGGCGGTTGCCGGATGTGCTGGTCGCTTGTATCGGTGGCGGTTCCAATGCGATTGGGCTGTTTCATCCGTTCCTCGATGATTTGGATGTGGATATTTACGGGGTGGAGGCTGGCGGCCGCGGCCTTGATGTGAAAAACGGTCATGCTGCCTCGCTCAATGGCGGCCGGCCTGGTGTGCTCCATGGCAACCGAACCTATCTTTTACAGGATGAGGAGGGGCAGATCCTTGAAGGTCACTCCATTTCTGCGGGGCTTGATTATCCGGGGATCGGGCCGGAACATGCCTGGCTGAAGGAGAGCGGCCGGGTCAGCTATGTTTCCGCCACCGATCAGGAAGCTTTGGAGGCCTTTCAGCTTTGCACCAAGCTTGAAGGGATCATTCCGGCGCTGGAGCCTGCCCATGCCCTTGCTTATGCGGGTAAAATCGCCCCAGGCCTGCCCAAACAGGCGATCATCGTGATGAATATGTGTGGCCGCGGTGACAAGGATATTTTTGCTGTTGCCGATCATTTGGGCATGGAAATTTAGAAGAAAGCGGGGATGGGGGAGTGAACCTGCTGTTGAAGTGAGCTGACATTGACAGCAGGGGAGATGGGGGCAAGCCTTTTGAAAGGCAGGACTGTGGCGCAAGGCCGACCGGGAAGGGGGAGCTGGGAGCGCGATGAAAAACGCTGATGATATTAATGATCGTCAATGATCTAATGATCGCTAATGATAATGAGCGAAGCTGACTTGCAAACACGAATTGCAGAAAAATTCCAAGCCTTGAAAGCGGCGGGGCGGCCTGCGCTGGTGACCTTCATCACGGCGGGGGATCCCGACCTTGCAACATCGCTTGAAATCATGAAAGCCTTGCCTGAAGCCGGGGCTGATGTGATTGAGTTGGGGATGCCGTTTTCCGATCCGATGGCTGATGGGCCGGCCATTCAAGCGGCTTCCCAACGTGCCCTGGCAGCTGGGCAGACCATGGCCAAGACCTTGCAAATGGTGCGCGAATTCCGTGCCACAGACAATGACACCCCAGTCGTTCTGATGGGGTACTATAACCCAATCTATGTTTACCCGGCGGAGCAATTCGTCAAAGATGCCAAGGCGGCCGGTGTCGATGGTTTGATCGTGGTCGATGTGCCGCCGGAAGCCGATGATGAACTGTGTATTCCAGCGATGCGAGCCGGGTTGAACTTCATTCGCCTGGCCACACCCACAACCGATGACCTGCGGCTACCTGCCGTTTTGCAAAATACCAGCGGTTTCCTCTATTATGTCTCAATCGCTGGGATTACCGGCACGCAGGCGCCTGTCAAAGAAAGGGTGCACCGGCATGTCGCCCGTATCAAGCAACAGACGGACATGCCCATTGCTGTGGGCTTTGGCATCAAGACCGGCGCCCAGGCGCGTGAACTGGCAAGCGGGGCTGATGGTATCGTCGTTGGTTCGGCCCTTGTGAACGCCATTGCCGAAAGTTTAACGGAAAACGGGCAGGCAGGACCAAGGACCGTTGCCAATGTCAAGGCGATTGTCGCCGAATTGTCGGAAGCCTTGACCAATGGTGCAAGTCATTGAGAAACTTGTGCCAAGAGCCGCTCCACAAATTCATCTGAAAAGGTGATTGTTGCGAGGGACATCGGCATATAGTAGAGTCTTATTTATTATTTTGTTACTCAATTGGTGCTAGGACTATATGAAGTAAAAGATGAGATTATGATTGTTCTAAATCAATGGGTGATGGTGGATATTACTTGAGTAAAGCTGTTTAGGATAGCTGAGGGTGCGTGATTTTACTACGTGATTTTACTATGAAATAATAGTCATCTGATTGCGGCCGCTCTTCATCCCGCTTGGATTGCTACCATTTGAATTGCTGTATGAAACGACCGCTCGATCGTTCATAAATAAAAATAATAATAAGCCGAAATGGCGAAGAAACGGTGAGAAGAACGCTTCTCCTGCGGAAGTGGAGTCCGAGATGAACTGGATTAACAATGTTGTGCGCCCCAAGATTCAGGGCATTTGGGGCAAGCGTGAACTGCCCGAAAATCTCTGGATCAAATGCCCGGAAACCGGCCGCATGGTCTATCACAAGGATCTTGAGGCCAACTTGTTCGTTGTTCCGGATTCCGGTTATCACATGCGCATCAGCGCGGTAAAACGCTTGGAGTCGTTCTTTGACAAGGGGCGTTTTGACCGGATCGAGGTGCCGGAAGTGCCGCTGGATCCGCTGCGTTTCAAGGATCAGCGCCGTTATGTCGACCGTTTGAAGGATGCGCGGGCCAAGACCGGGTTGGATGACGCGATCTTGTTGGGGGAAGGCACTTTGGAAGGGCAGCCGGTGATTGCTGCGGTGCAGGATTTCAACTTCATGGGGGGGTCGCTTGGCATGGCAGCGGGCGAAGCTATCGTGACTGCCATGATGCGCGCCGTGGAACTGCATACGCCCTTTGTCATCTTTGCCGCCTCAGGGGGGGCGCGTATGCAGGAAGGCATTTTTTCACTGATGCAAATGCCCCGCACAACCGTGGCCGTTCAGCGGCTGAAGGAAGCCAAACTGCCTTATATCGTGGTGCTGACCCATCCCACGACCGGCGGCGTTACCGCTTCTTATGCCATGCTTGGGGATATTCACATTGCCGAGCCTGGCGCGTTGATTGGTTTTGCCGGTCCCCGTGTGATCGAGCAAACCATTCGTGAGCAATTGCCAGAGGGCTTCCAGCGGGCCGAATATCTGCTTGAGCATGGCATGATCGACATGGTGGTTCACCGCCATGAATTACGCAGCACCATTGCCCGGATTTGCCGGATTCTCATGCCGCCGCGGGCCGAGCAAGAGGTTGATATTGCCGGGCATATTGAGGATCACTCAAAACCGGCCTTGCCTGATCCATCGGCGGCTGCAGCCCCAGGGGGGAAGGCATCCGAAAGGTCAGAAAGTATGGCGAAGGGGGCCTCACCAGCATTCGCTAAAGAGGCGAATGGGCACAAACAAGCTGACGGAGGCCAGAGCCAAATGCCGGTAGAAGATGAGAGCACACCGGTTATCTATGAAACCGCTGAAGAAGATTTCGACGCCAAAACACCTTCGCTGTTCGAGCAGTTGCCCGATGATCCGCGCAGCAGCGGCGACCCAATTTCAATGGAAAAAAATGCTTCCAAGTAATCTGTAAAGTGGATTTTTTCGCCGGATGGTTGGTGGAGTTAGGGGGCGTGAAATGCTCTTAAGCTGGTTTGGGCCAAGTCAAGGCTGTTTTGAGTGCATTTCGTCTTGGTCCGTTACGTTATGACGAAACCGTTACGCAGCGCAGCAGAGGCACGCAGCCAGGCGCTGCTCGAACAGCTCGGCAAACTGCACCCCAAAACCATTGATCTTTCGCTTGGCCGGATTGAAGCCTTGTTGGCCAAGCTGCAGCATCCAGAACGCCGCCTGCCGCCGGTCATTCATGTCGCTGGGACCAATGGCAAAGGGTCGGTGCTGGCCTATTTGCGTGCGTTTTTTGCAGCCGCAGGTTTGCGCAGTCACAGTTTTATTTCCCCGCATCTCATTCGTTTTCACGAACGCATTGGCCTGGCTGGGAAGGCGGGGGAGCAACCGATTGACGAGGATCGGCTGGTCGATATTTTGACACGCGTCCAAGCGGCCAATGGCGACAGTGCGATTACATTTTTTGAGATCACGACCGCGGCGGCCTTTTTGGCCTTTAGCGAGGTGTTGGCGGATGTGCTCTTGCTAGAAACCGGGCTGGGGGGGCGTCTTGATGCCACCAATGTTGTGGAAAAACCGGCCTTGACGGTGATCACTCCGGTTGCCATGGATCATGTCGACTGGCTGGGCCATTCGCTGGCGGAAATCGCTTTTGAGAAGGCGGGCATTCTTAAACCCGGTGTGCCGGTGATCGTTGGGCCTCAGCCCCCAGCCGCCTATGAGGTGATTGCCGCAAGGGCAAACCAGATCGGGGCGCCTTTGATTGCTTTTGGGCGCGACTGGGATGTTTACCGCCAGGCGGGGCGTTTGATTTTTCAAGATGAAAAAGGACTTGCGGATCTTCCCCTGCCACGCCTGCATGGCGGCTTTCAGATCGAAAATGCGGGAATTGCGATTGCGGCCGCACGGCATTTTCCTGGTGTCGATTTTGATCATGAGGTGCTTTCCCGTGGTCTGGTGCAGGCACAGTGGCCGGGCCGGATGCAGTTGCTGGGGCCGGGCCGGTTGACCGAATTGGCGGGTCACGAAACGGAAATCTGGGTTGATGGGGGGCACAATCCGGCGGCAGGTGAAGCGCTTGCCCAGACTTTGGCGGCTTTGGATGAACGCAGTGCCAAGCCGGTCTGTTTGATTTGCGCAATGATGAAACGTAAAGACGTGAAAGGATTTCTTCGCCCGTTTCATGGTCTTGTGCGTCAAGTTCAGACTGTCGACGTCCCCAATACACAAGCAGGGCTTGCTGCTGGCGACTTGGCCAAGATTGCCACCAAGATCGTTGCACCAGCCGCGCCGTCTTCTTCGCTTGAAGAAGCAATCAAACGTTGTGAGACATTGATGCCAGGGCCGAAACGGATTCTGATCACGGGATCCCTTTATTTGGCGGGGGAAGCCCTTGCCCGTCACGCCCGTTAACAAGGCTTGGGGGGAGCGGATGTATTTATAGCGGTCTGCCTTATGCTTCCACTTGCATTACGGCACTTTTCTTGCCAAACTAAGATGACGTTAACGATCTTTTAACCTATATAAATGGGGAAGAAGGGATCATAGAGGGGGCGGATGTTAAGGGGACAGCGGATGTAAAGGGACAGATGCAAGTGATGATGTCGACGTAAGGGAGGGGTGAGTCTTGCGTTTGTCTCGCAAAAATGAGGACCGTTGCTGCTCTTGATTATGTTTGAGATTTTTGGTGCTTGTGCTCTTGAATAATATGATATTCGATGCTTTTTGTGAAAAAGATTACCTCCCCAGACAAGTAAAAGTTAGAAATATTAAGTAAATCTCAGTCTTTATCTTTCTTACTCTTAATTAAATAGTTATTTTTTTATTGCAATGTGTTGCGTGCGCTTGATGATTGGCAGATGTTTCAGTGTGCGTGAATCTGGGCTGGAGGCAAAATAATGTTTCGTGGTTTTTTCGTTACGGCATCTCTGTTGGGAGCAGGTGTTTATACTTATTTCACGGCGGGGACGTTTGATGTTGATGCTGTGATGAAAGCCCAAGAGGCGAAGCCTGTGACACTAACCAGTCAGGCTTATGTGCGGCGTCGGCCAGAAGATTTGTCGCAGGCCATCATTCTTCCCACGCGGGTTCCCCGCAAAAACCCAAAGCATAGCAGAGCTGTTTCGCAGCTGCAAGACAGGCATCTAACGCAAGCGCAAGCCATTATAACGCCAACCTCCACACAAGCGCGTAAAGCCGTGCTTAAATTTGCGGAAATCAATCCGCAGGCTGTTGCTGTCATGCTTCAGAGTGAGCTCAAGCGGGTTGGGTGTTATTCGGGCCCGCTCAATGGGGATTGGGGGCTGTTATCCAAGCGGGCGGTTCGCCGATTTAACAAATATGCGAGGACAAGATTGTCCATTGACAAGCCTGATGGGCCGGCGGTTGTGACCGTTCGCCAGCATCAGGGCAAGGTTTGTCCAAACCCTTGTTCTTTTGGTCGGGTGCGTGGCCCGGACGGACGTTGTTATGAACAAAGAGCAATACCAACGACACGGCCTTTGACTGTTCGTCAAGCAAGAATTTCCGGAGCGGTGCCAGATTCCGAAGCGTTTAGAAATTTCGAAGCTCCCGCTGCAGGTCAGGCTAATTCGGTTTCTGGATATCAAGGAGCAGGCGCTGGGGCGTTAAATAGATTGCCCGCCTCTCAAGCCAGAAAAAAGTCCTATAGCCGCAAGAATGTTCGCAAAGCACGTCTTAAACGGCGCAATCTCAGACGCAGTCGCCGAGCACGCCGCAAACGTGTGCGCAGGCGGAAAAGTCCAGTTTTCTATAATGCTTTTGGCTTTTGAAAGTCTTGGATCCCTTCAAACAAACGCCTTGATTGAACACATAATCAAGCGATTAGGGGATGGGGGGAGGCTCTTTCAGGTTTTTCATTTGCTATATTATATTGCCACTGTTGTGGGGAGGGGACCGGCAGCTTTTTTCGGTTCTTTCTGAATATGGGCACACGCCGCCTCTTACGCCACCGGGCACCATTGTTTGATGGTGTCGTCATGTTGGTTGGCTTGGTTGGCGAAAGCACAAGTCCTTCAAGTGGTCCCAGTTTTTGGATGAATTGTGTGACAAAAACTAGCCCCTGTGGACAATAGGGATTCACGAATCGCTTTGAATGTGATTCAAGCCTCCTTTTGAGGGAGTGGAACAGCACGTTCCGGCGTTTCCGCCGCTGGGCGGAAAAGGGGGTGTTTGATCGTCTTTTCAAGGTTTATCGGATGATGCGGATTTTGAATAGGCTCTCATTGATGGCACAATCGTCCAGGTTCATCAAAAAGCCAGCGGCGCTAAAGGGGGCTCAAAATCAGGCCATCGGCCGCTCAAAGGGCGGATTGACGACGAAAATCGTGGCGCTTGTCGACGCTTTGGGCAATCTCGTGCGCTTTGTCCTGCTGCCGGGCCAGCGCCATGATATCATGGGTGTTGCGCCGCTCATTGATGGCCTGGATTTCGAGGCGCTGCTGGCGGCTGGCGGATAAGGCATTTGATGCGGACTGGCTGCGTGAAGAGCTTGACGAACGTGGTGCAATGGCCGTGATTCCGCCGCGCAGCAACCGGAAAATTCCGTACGATTTCGATACGGACATCTATAAATGGCGGCATCTGATTGAGAATTATACCGCAGGTATTTATCATTGATTATTTGGGCTTTCCGTTTCCCTTTGAAAGGGCCTCAAAACTGAACGGTATACGAATGAAGGTCAGGAGCAGCAGGCATTATTCCGCGAAAATCAAAGAGTTCCGCGGCATCGCGACGCGATACGACAAAACTGATGAGAGCTTTCAGGCCAACATCAATCTCGCCGCCACAATCATAGCCGCCCGTTAAATGTAAACAGGGGGGCTAGAGCACTATTTAAAATAAAACCAGACAAAACAACTATGAGAAACTGGCTCTAAAATGGCAGTTTTATTGCCCCACCCAAATCAGGCGCTTCCTCCTCAACCGGTCCGCCAGCTTCAATTTCCTCTTCTGTTGCATCGCGCACGGTAACAATTTTAAGCTTGAAGATCACCTCGCGACCACACAGCGGGTTGTTGCCATCAACAGTGAGTGTCTCATCATCCATTCGTGTTACGATGAAATTCTTGACCTCCCCTTTGGCATTTTCCATGGTAATGGTGGTCCCCAGTTTGCGATATTCTTCGGGGACATTTTCAATCCGGTCCGTAAACACCAGCGATTCGTCTCGCGGCCCGAAGATTTTATTGCAATCAATTGGCACCTCGATCACATCTCCCGCGGCTTTCCCTTCCAATTGCTTGAGAACATAAGGGGCAAGAACATCATTGTAACCATGGACATAGCCGAGGGGAAATTCAACAGCGCTTAGGACATGACCGGTTTTTTGATCAATCACCTCATAGGTGAGCTCAACAAATTTACCGTCCTCAATCAGATCACTCATAATCTTTCTCTCTCAAGCTCTCTTTGGGGAGGAAAGATAGCCCCTCACCCTTTCCTCATCCCATTATCGTTTCAAGAATAACGGCAAAAATTGCTCATATTGCTTACCTACCAACCGCCATCAAGACCGCGAAAGTTCCTGCGTTTAAAATTAGAATTATATATTCTTAAACACCAGGCAATGATTGTTCCGCCCTTTTTTACCACTCATTTTTACCATTCAAAGAGGCAAAATCCCTGAATGGACGCTGCCAGTCCTCTTGTCTTTTGCTCTCATTACTTGGAAAAATTCATTAGAACAACCTAAACTTGGTGTTTCAGAACAGGAGCGAGCCTTTCTTCATGAAGAAGAAAGGCTAAAAGATGGACGCCCCAAAGATTTTGATCTCGCCATTTTCATAGCCAAGCACAAGACGGCCAAGCCACTCGCCTTCTTTGACGGTGCAGCGCTGCCGGTAAAGCACGGTCACATGCTCACCGCGGCGGATAATGCCTAGAAAGTCAAAATCATCGGACAAATTCCGAACCAATTCACTGTTGGCAAATTGCCTGCCAAGCTCAATCTCATTCAATCCGTTAAGAAGATCGTAGGAAAAATTTCTGACAAACTCACCATAATTCCCATCATTGGAATGTTTGATGAGTTCCTGCCAAAGCGGATCAGCCACGGCCTGGATAAAATCATCAGATTTCTCGGTTATATTCATC
>WGBT01000163.1 GCA_015494185.1 Hyphomicrobiales bacterium
GCGCCGCGCTGGGGAAACCAAACCGATTTCTTCATAATAACGCAGGGTTTTGGCTGGCAACCCGGTGATCTGAGCAACTTCACCCACAATCATGATCATCCCTCCTTAGCGTTTCATCATTTCACAGACCAACGTTTCAGCAACAAAGAACTGGTCACAACACTTACGGAACTCATCGCCATCGCCGCCCCGGCAAAGGCTGGGCTCAACAGCCCAAAGGCCGCCAGCGGCAAGCCGATGACGTTGTAAATGAAAGCCCAGAACAGATTCTGCCAAATCTTCCGCCAGGTGGCTTTGGCAACATCGAGGGCCGCTGGCACCAGGCGCGGGTCTGGGCGCATCAGGGTGATGCCGGCGGTTTCCATGGCCACGTCAGTGCCCGAGCCCATGGCGATGCCGACATCGGCCAGGGCCAGTGCGGGCGCATCGTTGATGCCATCGCCAACCATCGCCACCCGCCGCCCCTGATCGAGCAGCTCTTGGACCCATTGCGATTTTTCTTCAGGTTTGACGCCCCCGCGATAGTGCGCAATCCCAACCTGTTTGGCCACCGCTTCGACCACCTGCGGCGCGTCCCCAGAAAGCAGCCGCGGCTCAATCCCCATTGCTTTGAGCCGGGCAACGGCCATGGGAGCGGTTTCGCGCAATGGGTCGGCAATCGCCATAATCCCAAGGGCCCGGTCATCTTCGGCAACGAAAATCACCGTCTTTCCTTGGCTTTCAAGTTGCAGCGCTTGTGCTGTCCAGACACTGGGATCGATCCCGTTGCGCTCCAAGAAATCACGGTTTCCAATGACCAGGCTGTGGCCATCGACAACCCCGCGCACGCCAGCCCCGGTGACACTTTCAAATTGGTTCACTTCTTTGGGGGCGACACCGCGGTTTTGGGCATATTCGACCACCGCCTGCGCCAACGGATGTTCACTTGCCGCCTGCACCCCGGCAATCCGGGCCAAAACCGCCTCATTTCCCTCAAAACCCAAAACCTGCAACACCTTGGGTTGGCCTTCGGTCAAGGTGCCGGTCTTGTCGAAAATCACCGTGTCGACGGCATGGGCACGCTCCAATGCCTCGACATCCTTGATCAGAATGCCAGCGCGCGCGGCAACCCCTGTGCCGGTCACAATGGCCGTTGGCGTCGCCAGACCCAAAGCACAAGGGCAGGCAATCACCAAGACCGAAACCGCTGCAACCAACGCCTGCTCGAATCCAGCCCCGGCAAGCAGCCAGCCGATCAACGCCAAGGCGGCAATGCCCATGACCGTTGGCACAAACACCGCACTGACCTTGTCCACCAGTTTTTGCACCGGCGCCTTGCCGCTTTGCGCATTTTCGACCAGCTGAATGATTTTCGCCAAGGTCGCGTCTTCCCCCACCCGGGTGGCCCGAATTTTCAGCCGCCCAGTGCCGTTGATAGAGCCCCCTGTAACGGGATCGCCTGGTTGCTTGGCCACGGGCAGGCTCTCCCCGGTCAACAGGGATTCGTCGGCCTGCGAATGGCCTTCGATGACCTCCCCATCAACCGCAATCCGCTCCCCAGGCCGCACCAGAACCACATCTCCCTTGACGACCTGATCAATCGGCAGCTCGAGGGTCTTGCCATCACGGATCACCCGGGCAGTCTCAGGGCGCAGTTCCATCAAGGCGCGGATTGCCGCCGAGGCGCTGCGTTTGGCGCGCTGTTCCAGCAATTTCCCAAGCAAGACCAAAGTGATGACAATCGCTGACGCTTCAAAGTAAAGATGCCCAGAGGCGCCTTGAGCGCCCAATTTGAAGATCAAATAAAGGCTGTAGAAATAAGCCGCACTCGTCCCCAAAGCCACCAGCACGTCCATATTGCCGCTGCCATGTTGCAACGCCTTCCAAGCGCCCTTGTAATAGCGTGCGCCGGCGATGAACTGGATCGGGGTTGCCAACACCCATTCGGTCCAGGGCGACAAGTGAAAGCCAAGGCCTAACCAGACCGAAAACATTTGCGCCAGCAACGGCAAACTCAACAGTGCAGCCCCGATAAAGACAAGGCTGTTCCAATCCAGCCCCCCCAAAACGGACGTTTCGGTTTGGGGCTCCTTTTGGGAAAGGCCGTGATGCAACCGCGCCCCATAACCGGTTTCTTCAACCGCCTTGACAAGCGCTTCCGGCGCCACCCCCTCGGCTACTTTTACATCCGCCCGGTCAGTGGCCGCATTCACATCGGCGGCGATCACCCCGGGCACGGCCTCAAGCGCCCGGGTCACGGTTGCCGCACAGCTGGTGCAAGTCATACCGGTGATGTCAAGCCGGATCATTTGGCCCGGCTCAGACCGGTCAAGGTTCCGGCGCGGTGCAACTTCTTCCTCAGGCGGTAATTCGCAAATTTCAGCTTGCTCATTCATGATCTTACGCCTTATTTTCAATTTTAAGGCCGTGCCTCGCGAAGGTAAGCGGCAGCGGCCATTTCACGCCCATAGCTCGATCAAGTTGCAGCAATGGTCTGCCTTGAGACTTGAGAACCATGGGCTGTGAGGCTATCTCTCAATCAGCCTTGCATTTCTCATCTTCCGCATTTCCCATGAAAATGACGGGTCCCATGAAAATGACGGGTGAGCTTTTCAACAGATAGGGCTTCCATCAACTGGAAGGTCAAGGAACGTGCTGGAAATATCGGACAAAAAAGCGCAAAGCCCATCAGCTCCCTCCAAGGCAGGCTTCTCACGGCGGTTTTGCGTGGCGCCGATGATGGATTGGACCGACCGTCATTGCCGCTATTTCCACCGTCAGCTCAGCCGGCATGCCTTGCTTTATACCGAAATGGTTACCGCAACGGCGGTTCTTCATGGCAATCGCGAGCGGCTGCTTGGTTTCCATGAGGCCGAACATCCCGTGGCCCTGCAATTGGGGGGCAGTGACCCGGCGCAATTGGCCCAAGCCGCGGCAATTGGGGCGTCTTTTGGTTATGACGAGATCAATCTGAATGTCGGCTGCCCATCCGACCGGGTACAAAGCGGACGGTTTGGCGCCTGTTTGATGGCCGAACCTCAACTTGTGGCTGAATGTGTGGCAGCGATGCAGGCCGCCGCCGCGCCGATTCCCATCACGGTCAAATGCCGGATCGGCATCGATGATCAGGACACGCAAGCCGCTTTGATGAACTTTGTGGAAACGGTTGCGGCCGCGGGCTGTCAAACCTTTATCGTTCATGCCCGCAAAGCCTGGCTGAAAGGCTTAAGCCCCAAACAAAACCGCAATGTGCCGCCACTTGATTATCAGCGGGTCTATCAACTCAAGGCGGCCCGGCCTGATCTTGAGATCATCATCAATGGCGGGATCGCCGGCCTCGAGGCGGCCCTTTCCCATCTCCAGCACACCGATGGCGTCATGCTTGGGCGGGCGGCCTATCACAGACCGGCCCTGCTGGCCGAGGTCGATGCCCGTATTTTCGGCGTCAAGATGAAAAAAAAGTCGCTAAGCTCTGTCATACGGGCTATGCTTCCCTATATTGAAGCTGAGCTTGCTGCGGGCACCCGCCTGCACCAGATCAGCCGTCATATGCTCGGCCTGTTTCACGGTGAGAAGGGCGCGCGGGCCTGGCGGCGGCATCTAAGCGAAAAGGCGACACGGCCCGGGGCTGGCATCGAGGTTCTTTTGAGCGCCTTGGAAGCGGTCACTTGACGATGCTGAAGGCAACCGAGAGGAAAGAGAAGGACGATGGAGGGAGAATAAAACTCTGTGCAAGTGCAGGCGGCAGGCCGGGCGCATAAGTGTATAACTCCAGACAGATATACGACACACTCTTATACGACACACTCTCTTGAGCCCAATGGCGCCCTCCAAGCCATCCTTTTGGTGCCATCGTCGCTCGCCTCACCCCCTTCCGGGTGAGCGACGATGGCTCCGGGAGGATGGCGGGCTATCCTTCTGGTGAAAAGGAAGCGAGCTTCTGCACACTGGTTCCAGACAATGCACACAGGAAGCCCTTTGAGGATGTGTCAAATCACCTGAACGCCTAAAAAATCTGACCTAAATAATCTTACATGAGTAAAAACGATGATTGTGCGATTTGCTTGGTTCCTGGTTTATGTTTTGCCGCTAACCCTTGCCGGCGTTATGCCGTTACTGCCGGTTTTCAATTCTCCTTCAGCGGCGTTGGAAACAAAACACGCAGAAACAAAACAGGCCGAGGAGGCTTTGGCAGGGCTGAAATTGCCGCCGCCAACAGGCCCGGCCACCCCGCGCCTCATGCCCACAAAGGGAGATGACGGGCTTTATCATCACGAATGGTTCACCGATTCCTTTCTCAATCTGAAAGAAGACTGGGAAGAGGCCAAAGCCGAGGGCAAAAGGCTGGCGATTTTCATCGAACAGCGCGGCTGCAGCTATTGCGAACAGATTCAAAAAGAAATCCTGTCGCAAAAATATATCCGTGATTATATCAAGAACAATTTTCGCGTGATACAGCTTAACTTATGGGGCGAACGCAAGGTCATCGACTTCGATGGCAAGGAGCTTCCCGAAAAGGAAGCAGCGCGGCGCTGGGGCATCTTGTTCACGCCAACCATTTTGCTGTTTACCGACGATTCCACCGGCAAAATCGGCAAACCGGCACCGGCCTGGACGGTGGCTTCCATGCCGGGCGCTTTCAAGAAAAACACCTTTTATGATATGTTTGTCTGGGTTGGCTCGGGCGCCCATAAAGTCATGCCCAATTTTCAGGCTTTTCATATCAACCGCATCAAAGCGCGCCAAAAGCTGCAGGCGGCACAGAAGCGGTGAGAGGTTGATTGCACATCCCCGCTTGCCCCTTCCTGCGCCGCGCAATAGCTTGTCGGCTATCCGCTCATGGGAGCGGCAGGACTACTTGGGACCGATCCGCAAGGTGGTTTCACAACCGGCAAGCCCAAACGCCACGGCAACGACCAGCACGATGATCACCGAATAGGACAACACCAAAGCCCAGGTATTTCGAACAAAATCGCCCTGTTCCAAGCCTAGATCTGGTCCTGAAACGCGATCTTTTTGATTTGTAACTTGTTTTGACAACGCCATAACGAACGCCTCTATCTCACTAAACTCAACAAAAAAGATATTATTTTTGATGAATGCAATTTTAAATTGATGGGACTAACAAATCGTAAACGCCCCCTTCGAGGCATCTTTTGATGAATCGAAGCACAGGCTTTGCCACAGAATTTATCTAGAGAAAGGCATTTCGGAAGTCGCCAATCCCTTGAATCATGACAGAACAGAGCTTGACAAATGGGGACAGCCGTGCGTTTTTCCACCCCATCACAAACCGTCTTTCCGCCCCGCTCTGCCAGCCTGAACCGGAGGGTGGGGTGAGGGAAGCACAAGGGGCGTCAGCATCAGGTCACACCATGCAAAAACAACATGACAAGGCAAGCGAGCCACACCGTTATCGCACCCACACCTGCGGACAGTTACGCAAGGCACAGGTTGGTGAAACCGTCAAACTTTCTGGCTGGGTCCACCGGGTTCGCGATCATGGGGGACTGCTGTTCATCGACTTGCGTGACCACTATGGCTTGACCCAATGCGTCATCGAGCCGGAAAGCCCGGAATTTCCACTGGCCGAACAACTCCGCGCCGAATGGGTTGTCACTGTGGAAGGGCAAGTTGTCGCCCGCTCGGACGACACCATCAATCCCGATCTGCCAACCGGCGAGATTGAAATTCGCATCGGCAAATTAGAGGTGTTGTCGAAAGCCGCCGAACTGCCGCTGCCGGTCTTTGGCGAACCCGACTATCCAGAAGAAACCCGGCTGAAATACCGTTTCCTTGATCTTCGCCGCGAAACCCTGCATCGCAATATCATGAAGCGGTCACAAATCATCGCCAGTTTGCGCCAACGCATGATCGAGGCGGGCTTTTTCGAATTTCAAACCCCTATTCTGACCGCCTCATCCCCGGAAGGCGCGCGCGATTTTCTGGTACCCGCCCGGCTGCATCCGGGCAAATTCTATGCCCTGCCGCAAGCGCCTCAACAATTCAAACAGCTGATCATGATAGCTGGCTTTGACCGCTATTTTCAGATTGCCCCCTGCTTCCGTGACGAAGATGCCCGTGCCGACCGCAGCCCGGGGGAGTTTTACCAACTCGATATCGAAATGAGTTTCGTCACCCAAGAAGATGTCTTTGAAGCCGTCGAGCCGGTGCTGCGAGGGGTGTTTGAGGAATTTGCCGAAGGCAAGCGGGTCACTGCCAAGTTTCCCCGAATCCCCTATCGCGAGGCGATCAAAAAATATGGCACCGACAAACCTGACCTGCGCAACCCGATCATCATGGAAGACGTCTCGGAACATTTCCGCGGCTCTGGCTTTAAGCTTTTTGCCAATCTCTTGGATAAGGATGCCCGCAACCAGGTTTGGGCGATTCCAGCGCCAACGGGAGGCTCGCGCGCCTTTTGCGACCGCATGAATAGCTGGGCTCAGGGGGAAGGCCAACCGGGACTTGGCTATATCTTTTTCAAAGATGGGGCTGGTTCGGGACCGGTGGCCAAAAATATCGGCCCCAAGCGCACCGCAGCGCTTCGTGATCAACTTGGCTTGAAAGATGGTGACGCGGTGTTTTTCGCCGCCGGCAACCCGGCCAAATTTGCCGAATTTGCCGGCCAAGCCCGAACGCGCGTGGGCCGCGAACTCAATCTTATCGACGAAGATCAATTCGCCTTTTGCTGGATCGTCGATTTTCCCATGTTCGAGTGGGACGAAGAGAACAAGAAAATCGATTTCTCACACAACCCTTTCTCCATGCCGCAAGGGGGACTGGAAGCCTTGGAAAACGCCAAAAGCGATACCGAGCTTCTTGATATTCTCGCCTATCAGTATGATGTGGTCTGCAACGGTGTCGAGCTGAGCTCTGGCGCCATCCGGAACCACAAACCAGAGATCATGTACAAAGCCTTTGAAATTGCCGGTTATGACCGCGCCGTGCTAGAACAGAAATTTGGCGGCATGTTGCGGGCCTTGCAATATGGCGCTCCGCCCCATGGTGGTATTGCCCCCGGAATCGATCGTATGGTGATGCTGCTATGTGGCGCGCAGAATATTCGCGAAGTCACCCTGTTCCCAATGAACCAGCAAGCCGAAGACCTGATGATGGGCGCGCCCTCAGAAGTCTCCGCTGCCCAGCTCCGCGAACTTCATATTCGCCTCAACCTGCCCAAAAGCTGAATC
>WGBT01000164.1 GCA_015494185.1 Hyphomicrobiales bacterium
CTTATTATGGAATGTAAGGTAAGGTTTGACATTATTTTTTCATATATCAAATAATTTTTCTAAGATTTAATATTACTTAAATCAAATTAATACATATAGATACCGAAAATTTACTTTGTTGTGTCATAAATTATAAAAACACAACAATAAATTTTCGGGGACTTTCTGTAATGCAGCTTGACCGTGATGTCATGCTGATGGCGCAAATACCACTTTTTGAGGGATTAAGCGAGGAGCAGCTTGAAATTCTCGCCTTCAGCACCGATCGTCAGGTCTTTTGTAAGGGGGACCGGCTGACGACCCAAGGCCAGGCGGGGGAAGCTGCTTTTTTGCTCACTGATGGAGCGGTGAAGCGCTTTGGAATTGAGGCCCTTGGGATACCTGATCAATATCTTTTTGATGGCTCGCTCATTGGTGAGTTGGCGATGATGGTTGAGATCGTTCATGATCGCAGCCATATCGCGCTGGAAGATTGCACGGTCATGGCTTTTACTCGTGAGGGCTTGCATCGTATCATGCGCCGCTATCCAGAAATCGGGCTGCATTTGTCGAGCAAATTGGCCCAGCGTCTTGCCGAAATCGCCAGGCTGATGCGTGCGGTCGAACGGGAAAACCAACGCCGCCGCGTGATCGCCAAAGCCTATCGCTTTCGCCGTCCGCGGCTTCGATTGTTTGGCGAACAGCGCTTCCAATTTTGAGCGCACTGAAAAGCCGTTTCTTGAAAGGTTTCAAAGGTCAAATTCGGCTATGACCGGGACATGATCCGAAGGGCGCGGCCAGCTTCTTGTTTCAGTTATCACCTGCATGGATTTGGCGGCTTCTTTCAAAGCTGGTGAAGTCCAAATATGATCGAGCCGGCGGCCACGATTGGAAGCCTGCCAGTCCCGCGCGCGATAGCTCCACCAGGTAAACAGTTTTTCTTGCGCCGGGACAAACTCGCGCATGACATCAATGAATTGATAAGCCGCGCGGGTTTGGGAAAATTTCTCAACCTCAATTGGTGTGTGGGAGACAACTTTCAGCATTTGTTTATGGGACCAAACATCGGTTTCAAGAGGCGCAACATTTAAATCGCCAAGCAAAATCAGACGCTGTTGATCATGCTTGGCGAGTTTCGAAAACCAGCTTGTCATCAGGTCGAAATAGGCGAGTTTCTGCCGGAATTTGGGATTTTGCTCGATGTCAGGTTTGTCACCGCCGGCGGGAACATAAAAATTATGCAATATCAGTGGCGGTTGTGAACCAGACAACTGAGGTAAGCGAACACTGAGATGCCGTGCTTCGCCACTGCCATCGAGATCTTTTTTGTCATCGAGTTCCAGCGGCAACCGGGAGAGAATTGCCACCCCATGATAGCCTTTTTGGCCATTGACCGCGACATGCTCATAGCCGAGAGCGTTCACCGCATCCATCGGGAAATCATCATTATGGCATTTGATCTCCTGCAGACATAAAATGTCGGGCTGGTGCAATTTTATGAAACGAGCAACCAGATCCATACGTAAGCGCAGGGAATTGATATTCCAGGTAGCAAGCTTGATGAGCATTGGTTTTGGGATGTTCGATTGTGGATTGTTGTCTTAGTTGCGATATAGTGTAAAAAAGGCGCCCAACCGATGGGGGGAGGTTGGGCGCCAAAGTCCGCGTAATGCGCGGTACGGCGCCGGGAGGGAAACCGGCGCACAAGAACGGCACCTTCGGCTAGACGGGGGGACACTACCGAGTGGGTGGTGCCGTTCGTTGATGACTCTAAGATAATATGGATGGCGAAAATTTCAATGGAAAAGTGGCAGGTTCGTGAATCAATCATTAACGGCTGTAAAGCCCTCAGATCGACCCTAAAAAAATAATGAAATCAAATAGTTAGATAAAAAGAAGAGGGAAAAGCCATTCTGATTCGCAATTTTTGTCGACCGCCCAAATTGTCGCAGTGAATAAGATTTCAAGCAAAAAGGAAAAATTTCGACCTTTACCCGGGGACATTTTCCGAACCATCAATCAAGCCAAATTTGATCGATGGTTCGGGTTCATATGGCTATGAATTACTCCAGTGCTTTTTCAAGATCGATATTCGACAGGGCAAAGAAGTCTTTTTGAATGTCATCAACAATGGTGAGCTCGCCGACTTCGATTTTGGTGTTCAAGCCTTGAGGATCGGTGATGATCCACTCTTTCAGGGTGTAGCTGCCGCCATTGTTTGCAAAAAAGAGCTTGATCTGACCTGCTGTTTTACCATTGCGATCTTCAATGGTCAGAGTGACATAGTCTTTGCCTTCGGTGATCTCAACAATTTTGGCATCACGTAATAAATCAACCTGATCTGCAAGCAGGATACCAAAAGGTGTGGAGTCAAGCGGATAACGATCGACAGTCCTCAAATCATGATCTTCGATCGAGAGGTAACGGCCATTGGAGACAATTCGCAAGGCACTTGGCGGGGAATAATCAAAACGCATCTTGCCAGGCCGAGCCACATAAAAACGCCCTTTCATTTGCTGATTGTCTGGATTGGTTTGCAAGAACCGTCCCTTGAAAGCCATCATACTATTGAAATAGTCATTGATTTTAGCAACGATGGCGAGCGATCTTTCATCGAGTTTCTGGGCATTCGCCGTACCAGCAGGATTGATGCTCGCCTGCCAATTTTTGATCTCGCCGTTTTTGGGAGGTTGGGCAAATGCAGTGAGAGTTGTGCTGGTAAGGGTAAGAAGAATAAGACCGGTGGTTGCTCCAGCAAAGGTCACAAGTTTCAAAGGGTGGCGGCGCCATGCGCCAAGCTGAAAGCTCATCGATTTTCTCTCCAGGCTGGGCATTGTGATTTTCCCCTGAACGTCTAGCGAATTTGGCCGATACTTTGCCTGTAAATCACGGTCAATTCTAGGCAGCGTTTCATTTTTATCGTGGATTTTTTCTCATCTGTGGCTCTTGAAGCGCACTGCGCTCGACACAGTGAAAAATCATCGTGTAAAATTGGCTGATTCAAATTATGGGTTTGTGGACGCCTGATTATTTTTCCGGAATGTTGTGGCGTCGATTTGTCAACCGCGCAAGTTGCGCGGTTGCACGCATAAAACCTTTATAATCTCCTGATTTTGTAGCGTGATCAGGGGAGGGACGGCAAGCGGTCCCATGGTTCTAGTGCACCGTTTCCACATCTTCTTGATCGGGATCTGGCCGATGTGGATCGGTTAGCGGCGAATCAGCTGAAAAAGCTTCTCGATCCTTGTCGTCTCCAGCCGTTGGAGAGCTTGCGGGGACGAGAATTTCACGCCTTCCAGCATGGTTTGCGGCAGAAATGATGCCCTCTTCTTCCATGCGCTCGATCAGGCTGGCGGCGCGATTATAGCCGATTGAAAGCCGGCGTTGCAGATAGCTGGTCGAGGCCCGCCGGTCACGCAGCACGATCTCCACTGCGTCTTGATAAAGCTCGGCATTGGCGTCCTCCTTGCTGGCAGCCTTGCTCTTGGCGTCTGGCAAGACATCCTCTTCCGTGACGTTCGACAGATATTCCGGAACGCCCTGGCGTTTGAGATGTTCGGCAATCTTTTCGACTTCTTCTTCTGACACAAAGGGGCCATGGACGCGGGTGATACGGCCTCCGCCCGCCATATAGAGCATGTCGCCCTGGCCAAGCAGCTGTTCGGCTCCTTGCTCTCCAAGAATGGTGCGGCTGTCGATTCGTGAGGTGACCTGGAAACTGATCCGGGTTGGGAAATTGGCCTTGATGGTTCCGGTGATGACATCGACACTTGGCCGCTGGGTTGCAGTGATCAGATGAATGCCAGCCGCGCGTGCCATTTGTGCGAGCCGTTGGATTGCACTTTCAATGTCTTTCCCTGCGACCATCATCAGGTCTGCCATTTCGTCAACGACGACGACAATGAAGGGCAAAGGCTCCAATTCGAGCGTCTCTTCTTCATAGATCGGCACACCTTTTTCCTTGTCAAAACCGGTCTGCACTTTTCGGGTGATGACTTCGCCGGAATCCAGGGCCTCCCGCACCCGTTTGTTGAAACTGTCGATATTGCGGACCCCAAGTTTCGACATCTTCAGATAACGCTGTTCCATTTCCCGCACGGTCCATTTCAAGGCCCGGACCGCCTTTTTCGGATCGGTGACAACCGGCGTCAAGAGATGCGGAATGCCATCATAGGCGGACAGTTCCAGCATTTTGGGGTCAATCAGAATGAATTTGCATTGATTGGGCGCCAGTTGGAACAGCAAAGAGCAAATCATGGTGTTGATGCCCACCGATTTCCCCGAACCGGTGGTTCCTGCAATCAGCAAATGCGGCATTCGGGCCAGATCGACAACCACACCGCTGCCGCCGATATCGGTGCCCAAGGCGAGGGGCAAGGCGGCCTTGGAGCGCTGCATCGTGTCCGATTCGAGAATATCACGCAGATAAACGATCCGCCGTTTTTTGTTTGAGAGTTCGATGCCGATGATATTGCGGCCGGGCACTACGGCAACACGGGCCGACATGGCGCTCATGGAACGGGCAATGTCGTCAGCGAGATTGATAACCCGGGCCGATTTGACACCGCGGGCCGGCTCGAATTCATAAAGGGTGACCACCGGTCCCGGCTGATAACCGATCACCCGGCCTTGAATGCCGAAATCCTGCAACACGCCTTCGAGAAGGGTGCCATTGCGGGAAAGTTCTTCATCGGTAAGCCCTGAGGCATTGCCGGTCAGCGGATCGCTCTTCAAGATCTCAAGCGGCGGGAAGCTGTACCCTTCAGGGGCCTCGATGGCGTGATGACGGCCCTTATTATTGGCGCTGCCGTCCTCTTCATCAGCCCTGTGAGGAGCGTTCATCTCAGCGCCAGCCACTTCATGTTGAGGGGTTGCGGCAGCCGCTTGGGCTGTCGAAATATCTGTGTTTGATGTTTCAGCGGTGTTTGGCTGATGGGACGGATGGGGTTGCGGCGTGTCTTGTTGTTCGGTGAAATCCACGGTTTTCGAGAACACGAGATAAGGATCCGTGGTTTTTTCCAACATCGTCTGCGGCGTCTGCGGGGCGGATTGGGGGGCATTCTGATAATGATTATTGATGATGACTGGGGCTGCAGTTGGCGTCGTTGCCTGTTCCGGGGTGATGGGCTCGCTGTCAGCAGTTGCAGCGGCGGTTGGCGCATTGGTTGTTGAAGCGTGGGCCGGTTGAGACAGCTTATTCACCTCTTCCCCGCGGGCGCTGGCGGCTTCAGGATGAGCAAGGGGAGGAGTAGCATTAAGTATCTGATCTTGCTGGTCTTTACCAGTAACATCGGCAGCCGTCTCGATAGGGGAGGGGGGCCGTTTGAAGGACAAGGTGCCCGCCATGCCAATCGACCAAAGGCCAAGAATGGGCATGATGAGAATGGTGCCCGCCATGGTCATGATCGGCGCAATTCCAGCAGCAGCGGCGGCCTGCTTGATGGCATTATAGAGCAGATCTCCCACAAGCCCCCCCAAACCGGTGGCAAGAGGCCAGCCTGTGGGAGATGTGATCGTTGCAAAAGCGATGGTCAAGGCGGCAATGCCCACGGGCCACAGTCCAAGCCGGAACAAGGTGAGCCCAATAGGCTGGCCGGTCAACAATTTCCATCCCCAAATGGCGATTGGCGCGGCGATCATGATGGCTGCCAGTCCGATCCATTGAAACAGTAAATCAGACAGTACTGCCCCATAATAGCCGAGCAGATTTTGCGGCGCGGCCGTGGTGGCATGGTTGAGGCTTGGATCCATGTGGGACCAGCTGGCCAGTGAGAGCCACACGGACAGGGAAAGCATGAGAAGAACAAGTCCCATGGCCCGCAGAGCAATCATTTTAAGACGGCCCGTCGTGTCGTCAGAATGAGGGGTGGGGGGCTCAATATTTTGCAAAGTGGCTGGCATTTCGCTCAAGCTCCAATTGGTCTTCATTCGCCGCTGGAAAGGCGGCCGGTATTTCTAAATTCTGATGAACTGCTTCATGAATACTGCTAAGCGAGATCATGAAGACAGTGTTTCAGCGATGCGCTGTAACGCTTCGCGGGTTTTGTTGCGCTCATCTACAAGGGCAATTCGAATGTAACAATCGGCGGTTTCTGGTCCTGTTTCATTGCGTTGTGACAAATAGCGGCCAGGCAGCACCCTCACGCCGGCCTTTTCAAACAGGGTTTTTGCCACTTCCTCACTGTAGCCGTTTTCGCGAATATCAAGCCAGAGAAAAAAACCGCCCTGAGGTGTTTGGTAGGTTGCATCATGTTCGAAAATAGCGGCGGCATCGGCAAATTTATCGCGGTAAAGGCTGCGGTTTTGGCTCACATGTTCTTCATCTTCCCAGGCTTTTGCGGAGGCATATTGCACCGGCAGCGGCATTTGGGGACAAGCGACATTGCGAAAATTTTTAAACGCTGCGATCAAATCCGGATCACCCGCACAAAAACCCGAACGCAACCCTGGCAAATTCGATCTTTTTGACAGCGATTGAAAACAGATCACATGGTCAAGACGGCCAGTGTGTTGTGCCGCGGTTTCCAAAGCCCCCGGTGGAGGGGTATCATAATAGATTTCCGAGTAACATTCATCAGCTAGCAAGACGAAGTCATGACGCCGGGCCAATCTGATCGCTTTTTCAAGATAATCTGCTGAAGCCACTGCCCCTTGCGGATTGGAAGGCGAGCACAAATAAAATGCGATTGTTCGATCCAGCAGGCCGGGCTTGGCTTCAAGGGCCTTCAAATCCGGTAAAAAGCCACAATCGCGCGAGGTTGGCAGAAAAATCGGTGTCGCATTGGCTGCATAGGCGGCCGCCGCATAAGCCTGATAGAATGGATCGGGAATAAGAACCACCGGGGTGTTCTGCTTAGTGC
>WGBT01000165.1 GCA_015494185.1 Hyphomicrobiales bacterium
AGATCAGCCTGTCAGGTTCGATCCGCAGCGTCACCCATATGGGCCAGCGG
Organism: Hyphomicrobiales bacterium; assembly: GCA_015494185.1. Taxonomy (GTDB): domain Bacteria; phylum Pseudomonadota; class Alphaproteobacteria; order Rhizobiales; family S144-35; genus S144-35. Next base: position 51 of record WGBT01000165.1, read on the forward strand.
CAAAAAGAAGCCCAAAAGTTGGGATTTACTGCTGCTGTCATTCCCGCCGCCGGGGAATTGAAGGTGGAAAAAAGCGAGCAAGGTTTTGTGCTTCAACGCCATGATCATTTATCGGAATTGACCGCAAGGCTTTTGCAACAATCAGGTGCGGCACAGCCCCACAACCGCGGCGCAATGGTTGGCTGATGAGGATAATTTTCATGCCGATGTTTGCCGATGTTCAATGAACGGCTCGATTGGATTTGTTGGGTGTGATTGTCAGGGCGGTGAGCTTGCCGCATTGCACAATCCCACAGATTGTGTAACGACCAAGGTTAGACAAGCTCCAGAAGCGATTGGGAGAAGCGATTGTGGAAACATCTGCCGTCTATCCTTATGGGCAACATAAACATGAAACATGAGCAAATGAAGCTGTGGGCAAATCGCGCAATAATTTGAAAGGAACCGACATGTCTTTCACTTGGCTCGATCTCGTTTTGGCGCTGGTGATGTTGTTTTCTGGTTTCCTGGCCATGTTACGAGGGTTGACGCGAGAATTGTTGTCCATTTTTTCCTGGTTGGGGTCGCTCGGGATCGCGGCTTGGATGGCCATGAACATGCAGGATTTTGCGCGCAAAAACATTTTTGACCACGAATTGGTGGGGCCCGCCATTTTGGGAGTGATCGTTTTTCTTGTCGCGCTGGTGGTCATCTCACTGCTGACAATGAAAATCTCCGATATCATCCTTGATAGCCGGGTGGGGGCGATTGATCGAACTTTTGGTTTTCTGTTCGGGCTGGTGCGCGGATTGGCCCTGGTGGTGATCGTTTATGCCCTTTATGCTTTGATCGCCCCAGAAAAAGATCATCCCAAATGGGTGACAGAAGCGCAATCGATCGGGCTTTTGAAGAGCACGGGGGATTTCATCGTCTCCTTATTGCCCCCCAATATTTTTGAATATTTTCCGAAAAAGAACCGGGGCGGGGATAGCGTTCATTTTATCCCAGAGCATGAAAATCCACGATTGGCGGTCAAAAGATTGCCGCCACCTCGTATAGTGGGCCGCTGGTTTTCCCCAACTGCGACGTCAAGCCTCAAAGAGGGCGCGTTTTTTCCAAGACAAAAAGAGGGCAAGACCGTATAAATTGAGAGCAGTTTTTGCTTGAAACTCTCGTGAGGCCGCCAAAAGCGACCGCATTGAAGCTTTAGGTGTTGGAAATGGCCCATAAAGTCAATAGTCTGGTAAATAGTGGTTTGCTCGATACCCCAGATTCTGGTCATGGTCGTGATGATAAAACAAGCGCAAAGCCGTGGGGTGAGGGATCCTTTCCAGGCTGTGAACCTTTTTCGGGCGGGGACAGCCTGCATGAAGAATGCGGGGTGTTTGGTATTTTCGGCCGTCAGGACGCCGCAGCACTCACCGCGTTGGGCCTGCATGCCTTGCAGCACCGTGGCCAGGAAGCCGTTGGCATTGTCTCTTATAATGGCAGCTATTTTCCCTCCGAGCGGCGCTTGGGGCTGGTCAGTGATCATTTCAACCGGAAATCGGTGATCGAACGGTTGGCGGGCAACAGCGCTGTGGGCCATGTCCGCTATTCCACAACCGGGGCTACGATTTTGCGCAATATTCAGCCGCTTTATGCCGATCTGCACAATCGCGGCTTTGCCATCTGTCACAACGGCAATCTGACCAATGCGGTCAAGATTCGCGAGCAGATCATCAAAGATGGGGCGATTTGTCAGTCGACTTCAGACACCGAAGTGGTCCTGCATTTGGTCGCGCGGAGCCCCAAAACCGATTTCGTCGAGAAATTCATCGACGCTTTGAGCCAGATCGAAGGGGCTTATGCCTTTGTCGGCTTGACCAATGACATGATGATCGGGGCGCGGGACCCGCTGGGGATCAGGCCGCTGATTTTAGGAGATCTTGAGGGGGCGCCGGTTTTGTGTTCGGAAACCTGTGCTTTGGATATTATCGGCGCCAAATTCGTTCGTGAGATTGGCAATGGTGAAATCATTGTCATCACAGATGAGGGAATTTCGTCGCACCGGCCGTTTCCGGCGCGCAACCCCCGGCCATGCATTTTCGAGTATATTTATTTTTCACGTCCAGACTCGATTGTTCGAGGTCGTTCGATTTACGAATACCGCAAACAGATGGGCATCGAACTGGCCCGGGAAGCTGCGGTTGACGCCGATGTGGTTGTGCCCATTCCCGATTCCGGGGTTCCTGCGGCGATTGGCTATGCCAGAGAAACCGGCATTCCCTTTGAACTTGGCATCATTCGCAATCATTATGTGGGGCGCACTTTTATCGAACCGGAACAAAAAATCCGCCAGCTTGGTGTCAAGCTGAAACACAGTGCCAATCGTTCGGTGATCGAGGGCAAACGCGTCGTTCTGGTTGATGATAGCGTGGTGCGGGGAACGACGTCGGTGAAAATCGTGCAAATGATCTATGAAGCGGGGGCCAAAGAGGTGCATATGCGGATTTCAAGCCCGGCCATTATTTACCCGGATTTTTACGGGATCGACACCCCGCAACAAAAAGATCTGCTTGCCGCACAATATAGCGACAATGGCCGGGCGCCGCTTGATTTGCAAGGCATGTGCGCGTTCATGGGGGCGGCTTCCTTGGCGTTTCTTTCTGTCGATGGTATTTACCGGGCCATGGGACTGGAGAAGCGCGATCCTGCCTGTCCGCAATTTACCGATCACTGTTTTACCGGCGACTATCCCACCGGGCTTGCTGATCATGAGCAGCGGGCGGTCGGCAAGGAACTCTCACTGCTTGCTGAGGCTGGCTAAGGGGCTTGCTGCAAGTGACAGGGCCAAAGTTGCAACTCTCCTATGTGCCAGGGATGAATCTCAGCTTCGCTCTTGATAGGCAGAATAGGAAAACGCGCGTCCTGCAGCTCGACCAAGCATTCTATCAACAATAGTTGTCACAAAGTTGCTACAATCTATCGCAATCTCAACGGCGGGGATGCTGGCATCATTAGCAAAATTATTAGGATTTGGCCCGAATTGATCTTGGAGCCATGATTTGGAGGATGATTTCAACCGATGAGAACCGCATCATTGATCGCCACGGGTCTGTTGGCCGCAACACTTAGCTTCACGGCAGCACTTTCTGGTCCCCGCCATCTTTCAGCGGCGTCCCAGGCTGGAAAAATCCACACCGGGGGGGAAAACGGGTCTTACCATTCGACTTTCTGTCCGCTTTTGAAAAAAGTCTTGAACAACGCCTATTTCTCCTATAGCTGCGAGACTTCACAGGGGTCACAAGACAATATCGAACGTGTCAAGCAAACCCCGACCGACATTGGTTATGCTCAGCTCGATGTCTTTGCTCTCGACCGGGCGAAAAACAGTGTGAGCGCGCCGCTGACCGCCATTCGTGATGATCTTGGCCGTGAATGCCTGTTCATGGTCTCCAAAGATCGAAGCTTGATGAATTTTGGCCAAATCAGCGCTCGGGCCCATGAATTAAAATTCATCCTGCCGCCAAGAGCCAGCGGGCATACAGCCACCTTTGAGTTTTTACAAAAGATCGATCCGGAAGGGTTGGGGCTGGCCACGCAGGTAAGCTATGCCAAGACCACGAGCGAGGCCATTCGCAAGGCGTTACAAGCCGGGAAGGGAACCGTTGCCCTATTTGTACAATTTCCTGATCCTGAGAATGAGCGCTTCAAATTGGTGGGGTCATTGGGCGGGCATTTCATTCCGGTGATCGACCGCAATATTCTGCATCAGACGGTGGATGGGGCGAAGATCTATTTCGCCGAAGAAACCTTGGTGGAAAATCCCAAGCTTTGGAAAACCGGGACCAAGGTTGTCACTTCATGCACGCCGCTGGTGCTCTTTACAGGCAATCCAGATCATATGGCTCCGGGCCGGGAGCGGGTTGACCAGCAGGACTTGATCAGCACGGTGCGGGCTGCGCCAAGGACGCAACTGATCCCGCAAAAAGGAACCCTGAAATCGTTGTGGCTTGAAACCAAGGCGCTGTCGGCGCGCTCACTGACAAAGCTCTTGGAGGCCACTGATAAGGCGCGGGACATGGCGGCGCCAAGCCTTGTTGTTATGAAAGAAAAGACCAAGGAATATACCCGTAAAGCGGTTGAGGCGGTCAAACCCGCCTGGGAGGCCACCAAGGAAAAAGCCAAACAGTGGGGTGAGAAGGCCAAACCAGCCGCGCAAGCTGTCAAAGAAGAAGCTTCAGAATTACGCCAAAAGGCAGCTCCTTATCTCGCAGGGGCCAAGGAAAAGGCCAAAGAATTAGGGCAGAAAGCCTTGCCGGCTTTGGAGGCTGCCAAGGAAAAAGCCAAAGAACTCGGGCAAAAAGCCGCCCCTTATGTTGAGAAGGCCAAGGAAAAGGCTTCTGAATATGGCGAAAAGGCCCGGCCGTTTTGGGAACGGACCAAACAACGCGCCAAGGAAATGAGTGAACAGGCGCTCAAGGCCGCCCGTGAAGCTGCCCGCAAAGCGAAAGAAGCGGGGCAAGAGATGATTGCCGGTGACAAGAAGCCGGGCTTGGAAGGGGGGCCCAACAGCCAATAAGGGGAGCGTGATAGGCTGCGCCTGTGCTTGGGGAAATAAATGTGTATTGTCCCAAGCCAGGCGCGCCCCATACGGCAGTTGATAGGTTGTGAACCTGACAGAAGAATGTGTCAGATCCGTTCTTACCTTCCATGGTGAGCGTTTTTGCATTTTCAGCTGGTTTGTCAAGGGCCGCTAAAGCGGCCGCGAAGCGGTTTTACCCTTGACAAACCAGCTGAAAATGCCGGGGTCTCATCATGGAAGGTAAGGACAGGTGCTGGCCAGAAGGGCTTGGCGGGATGATTGCTGTTTGGTTAGCTTAAGTGTTGGGTTTTATACTGGATACTGGCGGTATTTATCATCGACCGCTCGGCACAGGTGATATCAACGGCTTATACTAGCGGCCCCTGACCTTGACTCGTATACCATTAAATTTATTCTAAAAATCCAAAGGGATACGAAAAGTCTAAGCGGTCAATGAAAATACCTTCGGTATTATATGGGTGGACCGGGAAGAAGCGGAAGGAGAGAGGGGAAGGGGCGTGATGGCTGATCCTCAAAGGCGCACTGGGCCGCTGATGGCTGAACATGAGAATAAGATTTTGCAGGACCGCATTGCTTTGGTTACCGGCGCTTCCCGCGGGATTGGCCGGGCGGCAGCAATTGCGCTGGCTCAACAGGGGGCGCATGTGGTGGCATTGGCGCGCACCGAAGGGGCCTTGGAAGAGCTCGACGATGATATCCAAGCCTTGGGCGGGAAGGCGACGCTGGTCCCCTTTGATCTTTATGATCTGGAAAAAATCGATCATCTGGGGCCGACATTACATCAACGATTTGGCCGGCTGGATATTCTGCTTGCCAATGCCGCGGTGCTTGGGCCGTTGAGCCCGGTTTCGCATATCGATGCGCAAAAATGGGATCAGGTGTTGACCCTTAATCTCACTGCGAATTTTCGCCTGATACGAACGTTGGAGCCCATCTTGAAATTGTCGCCCGCTGGCCGTGCGATTTTTCTCACCTCCAGTGTTACGCAGTTTCTTCCCGGCTATTGGGCGCCTTATGCTGCGTCAAAAGCTGGCCTGGAAGCCCTGGTTAGAACCTGGGCGGACGAAATCAAGAACACCAATATTCGCGCCAATTTGCTGGATCCGGGGGTGATGCGGACGAAAATGCGCCAAGCGGCCTTTCCGGGCGAAGATCCCGATACCTTGCCGGACCCCTCTGTACTGGGGCCCTTGATCGTTGAAATGAGCGCCCCGGATTTCAGCAAAAACGGTGAGCTCATTGCCTATCGATAAGATCAGGGCCGCCTGACATTGACTCGTATCCCGTGAAATTTATGTCATCTCTTCAAAGAGATATCAAAAGCATGAACGGTCAATAAACAATAAAAAAGACCGTCGGTATCAATCGGCAAGTTCGATCGTCAAGCCATCATAGGCGGGCTCAACATGAGGCGGAAGTTGCGCATTGAGCTGGTCGTAATCCAGGTCAATATGCAAATTGGTCAAGATCGCCCGTTTGGGGGCCAGTTTGCCGATCCACTCAAGCGCTTCATCCACATTGAGATGGGAAACGTGAGGCTTATAGCGCAACGCATCGATGATTAACACCTCAAGTCCCTGTAAATGGGGAATGGCAGGCGCGTGAAAATTGTTCAAATCGGTACAAAAGGCGAGCTTGCCAAAGCGATAGCCCATCGAGACAATCGCCCCATGTTGTTGCAGAATTGGCATGACTTCAAGAGGGCCGCCATCTCCATCGATGGTCAGCAGAGTGTAGGGGGCAATTTTGTGGGCCTCCAGAATCGGGGGATAACCGCTATGGGGCGGACTTTTGAAACAATAGGAAAAGCGCGGCACAATTTGATTCCAGGTTTGCTCGTTCATATAGACCTGAACCCGCCCGCGATTGTCTTTGAGCCCGTTTAAGGTCACCACCCGCAAGTCATCGATGCCATGGATATGGTCAGCATGTTCATGGGTATAGAGCACCCCATCGATCCAGTTCACATTGGCATCGAGCAATTGTTCACGCAAATCGGGGGACGTATCGACGATGACCGTGGTTTTGCCCTTGTGACCGATTTTTTCGACCAAAAAGCCAGAGCGGCGGCGGCGGTTTTTCGGATTGGCAGGGTCACAGGCCCCCCAATTATTGCCAATCCGCGGCACGCCCCCCGACGAACCGCATCCCATGATCGTGAATTTCAGGCTCATTGAACAAGTCCTGCTGCCGTTTGCGGAACTTTCGAGAACAACCGAAAGAAATTCTCTGTGGTGTGCTTGGCGATTTCCGTTTCCGACATGCCCCGTAAGGCGGCCAATTGGGCGGCGGTATGAACCACAAAAGCCGGCTCATTGGTCTTGCCGCGATGGGGAACCGGAGCCAGAAAGGGGGCATCGGTTTCAACCAAAAGACGGTCAATCGGCAAATCGCGGACGATGGCGCGCAGCTCATCAGCCTTTTTGAAGGTGAGCACGCCAGACAAGGAAATATAGCCGCCAAGGGCAAGCCCGGTTTCGGCCAGTTTCCGGCCTGCGGTAAAGCAATGCAGCACGAATGGGAAGGGACCTTTTTCCATCTCTTCGGTCAGGATTTTGGCGGTATCTTCATCGGCGTCGCGGCTATGGATCACCAGCGGAAGACCGGTTTCACGGGCGGCGGCGATATGGGTGCGAAAACCGGCTTCCTGATCCTCGCGGGGGGCATTGTCATAGTGATAGTCAAGCCCGGCTTCCCCGATGGCCACAACCTTTGGGTGCTGGGCATAGTTCAAAATGCGTTCCAGCGGGATATCACGTTCTTGGGCGGCATTGTGGGGATGGGTGCCAATCGAGCAATAGACATCTTCAAAGCGCTCAGCGATGGGCCGCACCTGGGTTTCGAATTTTTCGATTTCGGTGGATATTGTGACCATCAGACCAACACCGGCCTCGCGGGCAGTGGTCACCGCCGCCTCAGCGCGTTCTGCAAGGCCTGGATAATCCAGATGACAATGACTGTCGACCAACATCCGTTTGATCCTCCTTTGCAACCTAACAATTTTACAGGCTTGTGTTCGGGCCGCTGTTTTGGGGCGCGTTTATGCCTCAGCCTCGATATATTTCGGAAAGATGGGTTGGGGCTTGGCAATGGCGGTGCCGGGGGCCAGCCGGCCAGCGGTGCCAAGGGCTGCGAAATTGCGCTTCTCTTGCGGTTGATTTAAAGTCTCAAGCAGCTTGCCGCAAGCCGCAGGGATAATCGGTTGCGCCAAGATGGCGATTTGGCGGATCACTTCAGCGGTCACATAAAGCACGGTGGCCATCCGTTCTGGATCGTTTTTGCGCAACACCCAAGGTTGTTGTGCGCTAAAGTAGCGGTTGGCTTCCCCCACCACCTCCCAAATCACTTCAATACCGCGATGCAGGGCCTGACGCTCAAAGGCTTCACGAACCTTGTCCAATGCCGCATCAGTGAGCGCAAGCATGGCTTCATCTTCTGCCGTAAAGCTGTTTGGGGCGGGGATGGAACCAGCACAGTTTTTGAAGATCATCGACAAGGAACGCTGCGCCAAATTGCCAAAGTCATTGGCAAGATCGGCATTGCTGCGGTTGACAATGGCTTCATGGCTGTAATTGCCATCTTGCCCAAAGGGCACCTCACGCAAAAAGAAATAGCGCATTTGATCAACACCATAGTGGTCGATCAGCTCAAACGGGTCGATCACATTGCCAAGTGATTTCGACATTTTCTCGCCCTTGTTGAAGATGAAGCCATGGGCATAAATCCGCCGCGGCAGTTCAAGCCCAGCGGAAAGCAGAAAAGCCGGCCAATAGACGGCGTGAAACCGCACGATATCTTTTCCAATGATGTGAAGATCAGCAGGCCAGAAAGTCTTGAAACGATCCGCCTGGTGATCCGGATAGCCAATGCCGGTCAGATAGTTGGTCAGAGCGTCCACCCAAACATACATGATATGCCCCGGCGCATTGGGAACCGGCACCCCCCAATCAAAAGTGGTCCGCGAGATCGACAAATCCTTCAAGCCGCCTGAAACGAAGCTGATCACCTCGTTGCGGCGTTCTTTGGGGCCGATGAAATCCGGATTGGCCTGATAATGGGCGAGCAATTTGTCCTGATAGGCGGACAGGCGGAAAAAATAGGTTTCCTCTTCGGTCCATTCCACCGGCGTGCCCTGCGGGCCGTAGCGCACACCATCATCGCGCAGCTCGGTTTCGGATTCGTCATAAAAGGCTTCATCGCGTACCGAATACCATCCCGCATAGCGGTCGACATAGATATCACCATTGTCGGCCATCCGTTGCCAAATGGCTTGTGCAGCTTGGTGATGCCGGGGTTCGCTGGTGCGAATGAAATCATCGTTGGAACAGTTGAGCGCTTGCGCCAACTCTTGGAAACGGGCGGCGTTTTGGGTGGCCAATTGCGCGGGAGATAGACCTTGCTTGGCCGCGGTTTGGGCCATTTTCAGGCCATGCTCATCGGTGCCGGTGAGAAAGAACACCTGATAGCCATCGAGGCGCTTGAAACGGGCAATCGCATCAGTGGCGATGTTCTCATAGGCATGGCCGATATGCGGCGCCCCATTGGGATAATGGATCGCGGTCGTGATATAGAAATGTTTGGTTTTGCTCATGTTCTCAAATTGCCCGTTGAAAGTGCCGCCGCTCGATCTCCCCGGTTATGCCATGATCTTGGGGTGTGCGCCATGGCTGATTTACGTATAAAAACGGCATTCGATCTGACTGACAATGTCGGGTTTACTTAATACACGCTTATACTTGATTGCCCTAGGCTCAGGACCCATAAATTGCGCGGCGCCAGTCTGACGCAAAATCATGAAATGGACAATGATTTGTCTCGCATTACCGGGATTTTGCGCCAGACCCTTCGGGCGGCATTTTCGCTTCATCTCGCTAGCCTTTCGCCCTTGGAAATAGCTTCGGCTATTCCCTGCGGGCGAAAAACCAGCGATATTTCGCGGAAATGCCGCTGGCATCCACGCCCTTTATGGGGCCTGAGCCTAGAAGGCTTTGTGTTTCTGTGGCAACAGAAGAGGAACGGATTCCACTCACGGGCGGTCGCTCTTAGACTCTTAATAACGGGAGTAGGTTAACTGACAGGAAGGAACATTAACCGGGGGCACCCCCTGGCTCCCCTGCCAGACAGAGGAAAGCTATGTCCTTGCGGGACCACGGTCATCCCGAAGACCAACCGCGCCGGTCTCAAGCCCAGCCGGCGGCTGCGGCAGCAATCCGGCATCATTCTTAACCATCGCCAGCACTTCTTCAAATGGTTCCAAGCTTACCTGCCATGCCCCAAAATGCGGGGAACCAATATCGAGAATCATATTAAAAAGAAAAGAAAAGGATATACCCAACACAAGGATAATATAAATATTCCTCTCAACATTTCCTTCTGATGTCAAATAGAAAGGAATAAGTATGGTGATGGACATAAAAATGATAGCAAACAACAAATAGGGAGAAATAGACGTATTCATGTAAGAAATTCTTTTTGCCCTGAGCATAAATACTTCATCCAGAGAGCTCATGATCTGCGCCAAGGCAATTTCATCATTTTTGTCCTGTGTTTTAAGTTCAGATACAGTTTTAACACAACCCTCAAGCAGCGATAGATTACCCTCGAAGCCCATGCCATTCGTTTTGGTTACATTCTGGAGATAACTGGCAAACTGTTTCTTTATTTCATTCACCTTTTCACGATTAATGCTTTTACTTTCGAAATCCTCAAAATATTTGAGAAATTGCAATATGGTTCTGATTTTGCTGGACTCATTTTGAATAGATTGTTTAAGATGTTCATGATCTTCTATCACCTTGACGAGAATAAGAGCAGTGAATACCGCATATAGGGTGGAAAGAACGGCGAAAAAATTTTCATTATGGGTATATGATTTATCTAACCATGCCAACCATCCTAGTTTTTCAAACCACTCCTTGTGATTGGCCAGCTCCATGGCCCCGATCATACAAAGAATGCCGATCAGAAGTGGTTGGATAACACGAAAATTGAATGACAAATATTTAGATCTGAAAGAAGAGTTAAGGAGTGGAATTGATAATATAATCGGCATCCATACGAGCATATGCCACGGCAGGCTCAAAAGATAAATTTCGGTTTCAAGCAATACCAAACTAAAAACAAAACCACCCATCTGTATAATATTCTGTTTTCTTGAAACAAAACAACTATTCACGAGGTTTCAAAATCCCTGTCATATAAGCTGTCAGCAAAAGGAGAAGTGCAGCTCCAAGCCATATCTGCAATAACATGAAATGGTACAAGGATAAAAATGGAATTTCAATAGCTCGGCTGCCCCACAAGGATAGGGGAAAGACCAGAGGGGCCTGTTCGGGCTGCCATTTTTCTTTTTGATGCAGATCTAGCATAGGCATAAGGGCATCAATCGAAAACATCAGCGGGTCAAATTTGAGATAATCTCTCGGAAGGGCTTCACACCTGACCCATCTCTGATGACATTGACTGGCAATGGCAGTATCCATTAACACAATGGTTTCGGATGGTGCAAAGTTACGCAGATTATGTTCGCTAGCATAGATATATCCACCTAGCAACCAGGCTCCAATAAAGATGAAAAACAGTCTTGCCGGCTTGTAGCCATAGCCCATGAACCAGCCCACAGTCACCATATAGCTGAAATGATAGAGAGCCTTGAGCAAACCAACAATCAACGGCAGAACCAATAGGGCTTTCCAGCCCAATGTCAGATCACGTCTTATCTGGTAATGTGTGCGTCTTTGTTCCTTGAGTTGGCCAAAAAAGGCTGCCACCCGATCATGGCCCATATTACTGAACGCTTTGTACAATTGTTCATAAGGCTGCGCCTTGAATATGGAGGTGATTTCCTCTTTTGGCTGTCGTTCTAGCCAATCCTGACGCATTTTTGTATCGGTCAGCTTATCCCCCAATATGCGCTCATAGTTGAAACCGTCCAGAAAAATATAGCATCTCAACTTTCCATGTTCAGCAGTCGTTATTTTTTCAGGTGGCCAGGCTGCAGGTGAATCCTCAAAAGCAAACACCTTGACATCCCGCAAATCCAGACAACCTTCCACCCTTGTGTCCACTTCGCCTTCCAAATCATCCGCTTCAATACGGTCACTTAAAAACAGGCTTCCCTTTATGCAGGTGGAAAACAGCACAAGTGCCGAGGCGGCGCGGCGCGCTTTGGGTGAACGGGGTACAGGATTGCTAAACACGCCCCCGCGGCAATCGACATCACCGCCCACACGCGCTTTGACGAGCCGAACCTTGCCCTGGCATTTGAAGCCGGAATTCATATAAATACTTCCATTGATGGAAACCTGGGACAGTTGCAGGGCCACAAGATTATCAATCCCGTTAAAATTCCGGAATTGCCCCCCTGAGCAATCGAAATTATCATCTATTTCGGCCAGCTTGAAATTAAC
>WGBT01000166.1 GCA_015494185.1 Hyphomicrobiales bacterium
CCCCCATCATCGATCTTGATTGCCAAGCCAAGACCTTGTTGGGGCAAGGCCGCGCAATAAACCCCTTCGGCGCCAACCTTGACGAAAGCCTGGCCTGGGAGGGCGCTTAAAACCTTGGTGCAGAACCGGCCGGTTCCGGCCACCATGAACGGTTCTTTGAAACAGGCCTCTTGTAACCGTGCCGCAGCCTGGGCCATGGCGGGCGTAAGACAGCGTCTATCGGCAAATTTGGCAAAGGCCAGCGCCAAGGCTGAAAGGGGTATCGCAAAGGTTGGGACTGAACAACCATCGGTGCCGCAGATGTCAGGATCGAGCGAGGTTTCAGTCAGCTCTTCGAGTACAGCCCGAATCCCCTGCTGCACCGGATGATCCGGTTGAACATAACCTGGCAGGGAAAGGCCGAGATGTTGGGCCGTGGCCAACATGCCGGCATGTTTACCCGAGCAATTGTTGTGCAAGGGAGAAGGGGTTTTGCCCTGCTGGATCAATGTACAGCTATCATGGCGCCGAGATGGCCAGTGAGCACCGCATTCCAGATTACTTTCTTCAAGCCCCGCTTTGCGCAACATCGTGCGGACCCCTTCGATATGGGCGGGTTCGCCATTGTGAGAGGCGCAGGCCAGCGCCAATTCGACATCGCCAAAACCATATTCTTGTGCCGCGCCGGACGTCAACAGCGGGATGGCCTGAAAGGCTTTGACCGCGGAGCGTGGATAAACCGGTGTCGTGATATCCCCGAGCACCAGGCGTGGTTGTCCGCTGGCATCAAAAACGGCCAGTGCGCCGCGATGGCGGCTTTCCACCTGCTGGTTGCGTGTTAGTTCTACGATAACGGGGTTGTCCGGATTACTCATGATCGATACGCGCTGATCGTGATCCTTGACGGCTAACATTGCATACCGTTCATTATGTACGCGTTCAATAGTTCAATATATGCTGTTCAAAGGGCGATGTGGCTGGCGGTTCAGGTTTTCCGTCTCCCATTGAAGACGTTTCGTTGATTGAACGTTATAGGAGAGAAGGTCAGGGAGCGTTGATAGTTCAGGTGATTTGGCACAGCCCCAAATGACCTATTAGAGTACAAGTTAGAGCACAAGTCCTTCGAGTGGAAATCAATTTTCGGATAAATCGTGTTACAAAACAATCCCTTAGAGTAAAATTCTATGCCATGTGATTGGATTTTGCTCTAAGTTCCGGGGGAGCATGCAAGAAGCTCGTTTCGGATGCACCAGAAGAATAGCCCGCCATCCTTCCGCAGCCATTGTCGCTCACCCAAGAAAAGGTGAGGCAAGCAACGATGGTGCCAAAAGAATGGCTCCGGGGGCAACGGATCCGTATGGAGATTGTCTCATATCTGTCGGAACCTTACTTCTGGGATTAAGGGCTTTCTTGATTGCGTTACCATCTCCGCCACCTGCCCCTTCCCACCGGCTGTTTATGTCCACGGCCCGCTTTTTACACGGCGATCAAAGATGGCTGATAGGAGCACAACCGTGAGCGCTTTACAGCTTTCTGACGAAACAAGCTTTCCAACCAGCCCTTTTCAGCTTGTTGCAAAGATTGGCTGCTTCGCTTTTGGATTGCATGGGGCCCACCCGCAAGCGATACCAAACACCCTTGGGGCCCAAATCGGCACGCTGAATAAGCGGGATGAGATCTGACAAAATACTCGGGAAACGTTGCTGCAGATTGGCATAGGCAGAAAGCGCCTCGGTTTCGCTGCGTTGTGATGCCAGTTGGGCGACATATTCACCAGATCCCATGGCCGCAGCAGGCCGGGCAGAGCGTTTTTGACGGACCGCAGCTTGCCGGGTTGCCGTTGGGCGCGGCTTGACCGCAGCCGGTTTGGGGCTGGTGGTGGTAACAGTGGCAGGTTTGGGCGTTGGACGCGGTTGGGGCCGTGTTGGTATTTTGCGCACGGCTTGGGCCGAAGAGGTTGAAACACGGCCGCGCAAGGCATCGAGCTCCGCCTGCGAGAAATCGCGCCTGACCGCGCTGACCGTATCAGTAACTTGCGGTTTCATAGTGCTGCTGTCATTGGCACTGTCTGGGCGGACAATGGTGCCATCTGGGCGCACAATCAGAGTTTTGATCCGTCGCGGTGTGCCAGGCGCCGAATTGGGAGGAACGCTTCCATGGGTTTCTTGATCGGATGATGTCAAATGGTTCCCAATGCGGGATTCGTCTTTGCGAATAGCGGCTTCGGCGGCGGCTCGGTCGGCACGCGCCAGTTCCATGGGATCGACCGCGGTTTCTTCCCGGGGATAGAGCCGGGCATCATCCTTGCTGGTGAGCCCCTGCATCCGGTCATAGGCGCTGCTGTTGGTGTTGGCAAAACGTCTCCCGCCTGGATTATCAGGACGGGCTTTGACGGAAGCGGTGTTACTGCGCACCAAGGGAGGGGCTTCAGATGAGCTGGCGCCGCCAAAAAAGCCCGCGTTCCAACCATAGCCAACAGCGCCAGCAAGCCCGATCAGGCCGACCGCGGCCATGATGATTTTCCCGCGGCTGTTGCTGCGATCGTCATCATGCTGTTCATGCATGACGGCCGGGCCGCTGAGGGGGGCTGGGTCATTATACCCTGTATATTTCGCCCCTATTGTAGCTGATCCGTCAGCTTGGGCCGTAAAAGGCTCTTGTTGGGCCGTAAAATAGTTCTCGGCCTGCCCCGTTTGGGCCTGGAAGGCTGGGGCTGGACTGGGCTGAGCCGCCGCTTGGGCGGTGATGGCTTCTGGTGAAAACTCTTGCTGATGAAACGGTTTCCTTTCAAAGGATGGTTCTGGCGCGGCTGATGGTGCAGCGTCATAGCCTTGCGGGGTGTCATATCCACCTGTCTGTCCACCCATTTGAGGCGTCCCAGGCGCTTCGGCAAGTGGGGCTTCATGGAAAGCCGAGGACGCAGGTGATGTGCTGTTTGCGTCTCTGCTTCCATCTCCGCTTACGCTTTCAGGGGCACTGGCAGCAGCCGTGGCATGATGGGACATCGCGGGATCCCAGTTGGCGTGCAAATCAGGGGAAGATGTTGGTGCCTGTTCAGAGGGATAGCCCGGGTTTTGATAGGCTGATGTGGAGGGCGCCTGAGGTGGTGCCGGTTGTGCGTAGTTGAGGGCGTTTTCTTGTGCTGCTTTGAGTTGTTCGGCAAGATCGTCTGCACGAGCCGAATTCACCGGTATTTGCCCCCCCCAATTGGCCAGATCTTCCCGAGCAGAAGAAACAGCCTCACTTTGATGCTGAGCAGCCGTTGGTTGGGCCGCTGCTGCTGCTGCGGGCGGTTCCATCTGGGGGGACGGTCTTTGGATCTGTTCAGGCTGCGGTGGCACCTGTCCCTGGCGCGTGCCCATATTACCCGCTATGCCAGAATTGGAACTGGAATCCGAATAAGGGACGGCTTGTGTCTGCTGGGCATAAGCATTTGCCGCTGTGCTGACATCACCTGGGTGAGGGGCTTGAGGTGTTTGTTGC
>WGBT01000167.1 GCA_015494185.1 Hyphomicrobiales bacterium
CCCTTAAACATTCTTGCGCAAAATTCTCTCGCGCTGCGATTCTCCCAACTTCATGGACAGGCTCCTAGATTTGGGAAAGACTGGCCTTGTGGGGACCTGTATCGGCCCCCATTCGTTTTTCACTTTTGAAAAAATGAGCCCCTTTGGCAGGAGGTGATGAACGGTGGCTTTACGGAATGATTCTGAGGGGCGCATGTCGTCAACAGAACGAGCGAAACTATCTGTGGCTAAGAAAGGTTCGCGCCCACACCCAGTCTATGATCTGACGCAAAAGCGGGGGCCACTTTTGCTGAACACACTAAAGAAACCAGCTAGCAGACTGTCGGACTTAGCCGAATTGACGCGGATGCGGCTAATTTCGCGCCTGAGAGCGCAATAAAAATCTAAAAGTGGATAACACTTCGTCGATTTATATCACGCACTCAGTCCCGAAATTACCTCACACCGCGTTCAACCCGGAAAGTCCGACAGTCTGCTAGGATTGCCCGTTTAGCATTTCCCAACCATAAGCGCAGTCGACTTCCACGCGGACTTTCTCCAAGCCGGCCAGCCCCTCTTCGATGATCACCTTAAGCGGGGTGGCGCGCTGAAAGCGGCGATGGGGCTGACGCAACCACATGGCGCGAAATTCAGGGCTGAAGGGATAGGCATTGCGCAGCGCTTCGGTAATCCCACCAATATGCTCCACCCGTTTGGCCATTTCCGGCGACCATGGCAACCCGGCGCTTTTATTGCGATATTTACGCAACTCACGTGTCTTGATAACCCCCGTCAGACCAAGCACGGCAATGATTTCAGTATCCTCCAAACGCCATGTATCCAATGTGCGGAGAACATAGGGCGTGATTTCCAAGACATGCTGCTCTTGGTTGTCTGTCATGTCTTGTTGCGTTGGGGTCTTTGGCGCATTCATAATCATAAGGCTCCTTTAGGGCCATACAACGTTTAAGGAACCTTTGATGATCTTGCCTCTTCCTACTGCGCCGTTGAGCCGCTTAGCCATTGCAACAGCGGTCCAGACACGAAAGAAAAAGCCAAGACTAAAGCGAACCCCGATCATATGGCATCGGATTTTTCTCTAGAGTCTTGTTTTGTCGCACAATCCGAAAACCAGTTCCCACTTTTCGTCTTGTGCACTAGACAGGCGGTAAATCAGAGGTTCCTTAACTGCACGCTACCGCCCCAGCATCGGCCGCCCACTATTTGAATAGTGGATGGGCGTGATATCTCCCTTCGATCCAGTTTCTATGATCCAGCACCAGCCCTATTCTTCACCCCCTGCGCGTTTAACGACTTATCCCCTCTGCTTTGATGACCTGCTGTATCACTTTCAGACGGTCAAGGGTATCTTGGGCCTTGCGCCGTGTTTCATCATCGCTGGCATCCTGAAGATCATCCTCGGCATCCCGGATTTCCTCTTCAAGACGACCGAAATCCAAGTCTTCCACATTTATGGTACGTTGTGCAAGCACGGTCAAGCTTTCTGGTGTCACCTGGGCGAAACCACCGCGGACAAAAATCCGCCGCTCTTCACCTTTTGCAATGGTAATGTCAAGAATGCCGGGCCGCAACGAGGCCAGCACCGGTGCATGATTTGGCAACACCGTGAAATCACCCTCAGCACCTGGGACAACCACTTGCTCAACCTCACCCGTCATCACCATTTTTTCGGGTGAAACCAACTGAAATCTGAATTTCCCGGGTTCTAACATTCAACAGTTCTCCCTTTGAGAACCAAAAGACTAAGACCGTGAACAACGTTTCTTAGGCGGCTTCAGCGGCCAGTTTCTCGGCCTTCTCGATCGCTTCTTCAATGGTGCCGACCATATAGAAAGCTTGTTCTGGCAGATGATCATACTCCCCTTCGCAAAGCCCCTTGAAGCCCTTGATGGTATCGGGCAAATCCACCAGCACCCCAGGCGTTCCGGTAAACACCTCGGCCACAAAGAACGGCTGCGACAGGAAACGCTCAATCTTCCGGGCGCGGGCCACGGTGAGCTTGTCTTCTTCCGATAGTTCATCCATGCCAAGAATGGCGATAATGTCTTGCAAGGCCTTGTAACGTTGCAAAATCTCCTGCACCTGGCGCGCCACCGCATAGTGCTCTTCCCCAACAACCCGCGGCTCCAGCACACGGCTGGTGGAATCCAGGGGATCCAC
Source organism: Hyphomicrobiales bacterium (assembly GCA_015494185.1). GTDB lineage: Bacteria > Pseudomonadota > Alphaproteobacteria > Rhizobiales > S144-35 > S144-35. The sequence goes on from WGBT01000167.1 coordinate 2,161, forward strand.
GGCCGGATAAATACCCTTTTCTGCAATCGAGCGAGACAGCACCGTGGTCGCATCCAAATGGGCAAAAGTCGAAGCCGGGGCCGGGTCGGTCAGGTCGTCGGCCGGCACGTAGACCGCCTGAACCGAAGTGATCGAACCTTTGTTGGTGGAGGTGATCCGTTCCTGCATCATCCCCATATCGGTAGCCAGTGTCGGTTGATAGCCAACCGCCGATGGAATCCGCCCCAACAGAGCCGAGACTTCCGATCCCGCCTGGGTAAAGCGAAAGATATTGTCGACAAAGAACAAGACATCCTGCCCTTGATCGCGGAAATACTCCGCCACGGTCAGCCCGGTAAGCGCCACCCGGGCCCGGGCCCCAGGCGGTTCGTTCATCTGACCATAAACCAAAGAGGCTTTGGAACCTTTGCCGCCGCCTTCCTTGTTGACGCCGCCTTCGATCATCTCCCAATAAAGATCGTTGCCTTCCCGGGTTCGTTCGCCAACCCCGGCAAACACCGAATAGCCCCCATGGGCCTTGGCAATATTGTTGATCAGCTCCATGATCAACACGGTCTTGCCAACCCCAGCACCGCCAAACAGCCCAATCTTGCCCCCCTTGGCATAAGGGGCGAGCAAATCGACAACCTTGATGCCTGTGACCAAAATCTCGGTATCCGTGGATTGATCGACAAAGGCCGGCGCCTCGGCATGAATGGGACGTCTCAGATCGGTCTCAATGGGGCCGGCCTCATCCACAGGATCGCCAACAACATTTAAAATCCGCCCCAAAGTGGCCTCCCCGACCGGCACCTGGATCGGATGGCCGGTATCGGTCACCGGCTGCCCCCGCACCAGACCTTCGGTGCTGTCCATGGCAATGGTGCGAACCACATGTTCCCCTAGATGCTGGGCCACTTCAAGCACCAGCCGGTTGCCCTGATTGTCGGTTTCAAGGGCGTTCAAAATGGGCGGCAATTCCCCGTCAAACTTGACATCGACCACCGCGCCGATCACCTGTGACACACGTCCTGAAGCATTCCCTGCCATGGTTTTCGTTTCCTGCAATAATTCTTCTGGTTCAAACCATCCGCATCAGGCTCCCTTATGAGCCCCCTGCGATTTTATCTCATCCAAACCTCTCCTCGGGCCCGGCTTCATAAGCAAGCAGCTAGACAGCCTCTGCCCCGGAGATGATTTCGATCAACTCTTTGGTGATCTGAGCCTGGCGCTGGCGGTTGTAGATCAACGTCAGACGATCGATCATCTCGCCAGCATTTCGGGTGGCATTGTCCATTGCCGTCATTCGAGCGCCCTGTTCGGAAGCAGCATTTTCCAACAATGCACTAAAAATCTGGGTACTGACATTACGTGGCAACAAATCAGCCAGAATCTCTTCTTCGTCCGGCTCGTATTCAAACACCGCTCCCGCTTGAATCACACTGCCCGGTGCGGCATCGACGTCTTTGTCAGGCAGTTTGACCGGGATCAGTTGCAACCCGGTCGGCTGTTGCTTGAGCACAGACTGGAAGGCCGCAAAATAGAGGGTGGCGACATCGAAAACCCCATGCTCCAACATGGCAATCAGCCGCTTGGAAATGTCACGGGCAACATCGAAGTTGATCTTGGCAACCTGCCGCATGTCGATAACGTCGAGAATCCGCGCCTTGTGCTCGGATTTAAGAATATCG
>WGBT01000168.1 GCA_015494185.1 Hyphomicrobiales bacterium
ACCGGTTCACAGACCGCTTTATTGTTGGCGTGATTGTCGGTGTGCCGTTGCGATTTGCCGTTTTTGATATTTGACCGTTTGAAACCGGATTTGGATGCCCTTGCCTCCAGCTTTGTCGGCCGCTTGGATGGTGTTGTTCGCGAATTGGGCCGGTTGGCAGCTCGTTTGGCAGGCCGTTTGTTCGGGGCCACGATATCCCTCCGCTTTTGCCGTCACGTTCGATATCTGGATATAGGCCGAAACGCCACATTCGCCTAGCCAATATTAAGGAGACGTGGGAAAAAAGGAGGCGGTAAGACTGCGAAAACCAAGCAACAGGGTTGAGAGAGGATGACACAGCCGAGTTTTATGACGCTGGCGCTTCGCGAAGCCGAGCGGGCGGCGGCGCGTGATGAAGTGCCGGTGGGGGCGGTCATCGTCGGGCCTGATGGGAAGATTTGGGCACGCGATGGGAACCGAACCCGGGAACTTGCCGATCCCACCGCCCATGCCGAACTTTTGGTGATCCGTGCGGCTGCCGCCCGGCTTGGCAGCGAACGGCTGATTGGCTTTGATCTTTATGTGACGCTGGAACCTTGTGCGATGTGTGCCGCAGCGCTTTCTTTTGCGCGCCTTCGCCGGCTTTATTTTGCCGCTTCAGATCGCAAAATGGGGGGGGTGGAACATGGACCGCGTTTTTTCTCACAACCGACCTGCCATCACGCGCCAGAGGTCTATGGCGGGCTTGGCGAAACGGCGGCCGAGGCGCTATTGAAACAGTTTTTCCGCAACCGGCGCTGAAACTCGAGGTTAACCCGAAAGGGGTTGCAAGCGTTCGATCTCGACACCAACCGAGGCGCATTCAGGCATGATATCCGGCTTTTCAATACGGATCCGGACGGCCAATACCCGCCGGTCTTGCAAGCAGGCGGCGGCGATGTTTTCCGCCAATGTCTCGATCAGATTGACGTGGCCAGCCTTGCAGATCGCTTGGATCTTGCGCACCACCTGTTCATAGCAAACGACATTCTCCAGCCGGTCATCGAGCTGTTGAGCGCCTTCGTGAACGGTCAAATCCACACTCATGACCAGCCGCTGGGGCTGTAACTTTTCATGGGCATGGACGCCAACACTGGCCTGCACTTCCAGATCGCGCACAAAGACATGGCGTGTTCGGGCGATGGCATTGGCGCGCAGCTCGTTTGGAAGCGGTCGGGATTGGTTCATCGGCTTCTCCGCGAGGCGGTGGTTTTCGCCAGCCTCAATCATGGGTGTTGGTCACATCCGGGGTTTGCCAGGCTAAATGCCGGCCCCCATCAAGCGCAATCATTTGGCCGGTCATGGCTGGTGCGTCAAGGATAAAGCGGATCGCACGGGCGATTTCTTGCGGTGTGGTGCCAACCCCAAGCGGGGTTTTTGCGCATTGTTCACGAAACTCTTGTTCCGTCTGCCGGGCATTGGGCAAGGTGGGGCCGGGGCCAATGGCGTTGACGCGGATCCGGGGGGCTAAGGCTTGTGCCATGGTCTTCGTCGCCGCCCAAAGGCCCGCCTTGCTGATGGTGTAGGAATAAAAATAAGGCGTGAGTTTCAAGACCTTTTGATCAAGAATATTGATGATGTTACCGACTATATGAGTGGGGCAGGCGGCGGTGAATTGCTGGGCGAGAAACACCGGCGCCCGCAGATTGACGTCGATATGCCGTTGCCAACTGGCTTGAGTCATGGCCTTGTCGCTGTCAGGCTTGAGACTGTCGGGCTCGAACAGCGAGGCATTGTTGATGAGGCAGGTTGGCGGGGCGAGCCGATCGGCGCAGGCGGGGACAAGCGCCATGGTGGCGTCATGGTCGGCAAGATCGGCACCAATCGCCACCGCCTGGCCCCCTATGGCCTGGATCTCTTGAACGGCCGCCTCTGCGGGCTTGCGCGAGCGATTGTAATGGACGCACACCGCCCAGCCATGTTGAGCCAAATCCAGGGCAATAGCGCGGCCAATACGCACGCCAGCACCGGTTATTAGCACGACTTTTTCGGGATTGATTTTGTTGTTCATGCGAGCCTTTCCCTCACCCTGTCAAACCGGGGACAACACCGCCTTGCGCCGCGACAGAATCTGTGGCCCGTGGCGCAAAGACAAAATAGATATAGGCCAGATAAGCGCCGACGAACAACAAGGCCGGGAGACGGGTGATCTTGGCGCGTGGCAGCACGAACAGGGCAAGAATGGCAGAGGCTGCCAGCATCACCCACAGATCGATTTGGAAGAAGACCGGCGGGATCGGAAGCGGAGCGATCAAAGCGGTAAAGCCCATAATCGCCAGCAGATTGAAGAGATTGCTCCCCAGCACATTGCCAAGTGCCAGTCCTGCCTGATTGCGGAATGCGGCGATGGTGGTGGTGGCCAGCTCTGGCAAGGATGTGCCAAGCGCGACCAAGGTCAGACCGATGACGGCGTCAGAAACGCCAAAATCACGGGCAAGATGGGTGGCGCCAACAACCGTCAAATGGGCCCCAACCGGCATGCCAATGATACCAATCAGGATCATGAAGGCAATGAAATAGGGACGGAACGGCAAGCCTTTGATCCCATCGATCGTTTCAATGGCTTCCTCGCCAAGCACCGTTGCGGCATCTTTTTGGGCCTGGGCGCGGCGGGCGGATTCGAGCAAGAAGGCGATCAACAAGATCACCAGCACCAGCCCATGAACAAACGACAACGGTCCCACATAACTCAACCCAATGAAGACCAGACTTGCGATCAGGACGAAGATCATATTGCGGCGGATGAAGGGTTGATTGCAATCGATGGCGCTGATCAGCGCCGGCACGCCCAGAACCAGAAAGATATTGGCGATATTGCTGCCCACCACATTGCCCACTGCCAGCCCAGGCGCACCAGAAACGGCGGCATGGACGGATACCACCAGTTCCGGAGCTGAGGTGCCAAAGGCGACCACGGTGAGTCCGATCACCAAAGTCGGCACATTGAATTTCACCGATAGCGCCACCGCGCCACGAACCAGCGCATCACCACAGACAAGCAAAAGCGCAAGCCCGCCGAAAAGCAAGATGAAATCGGTCAGCAATGGTCATATCCTTCTTAAATTACCAGCTTCAGTCCCAGCACACAGGACGGCTCAGCTTCTTGCTTGACAGGAGACCGTAGAGAAAGCCCATACTGGTTACAGAATCTGGGGGGCTTTGTCACGCAAACAAGATTAGGACGGTTTGTTTTCCCCTTTTCCTGCCCCCCCACTTCCCTATGAAAATTCTTCCGCTGAGGCAAATGCCAATTTGGCGCATTGCTCTGATGAAAAGCCAGACCGCCCGCTTTTGATGCATATTTTTTGCGCAAACCCGACAGGACTGTGATTGTTTTGCAACAAACTGGGGCGCAATGTTACTCTTCCAGTTTATTTTGCTAGGCGAATTTGGCGAATCCCCTCATCAAAACTATCACAACAAGGTCATGCGTTCTTGCCTGATAACTGGCGCTTTCTCGTTTGCTCATCATGAGCGTCAGCAGTTCCTGAAAGAGTTTTCCGCGTTTTTGTAAGTGTCTCAGCGTTAGCGCAATAAGATCAGTTCCGCCCGGGGTTGCCGGCTCGCGGAGCGCATGAAGAAAGACAAGGATGAATAATTATGTCAAAGACACTTTCTCGTCATTTGGCTGGGCTGCTCGTTTCCTGCGTCGCAGCTGTTGCGATGACTGGCACCGCGCAGGCCGGCGGTCTGTTCGACCGCGGAAGCACGAAAGACAGCTATAAAGATGGCTATGAAGGCAGCCTGAAAGATGCCCCGGTGGCTTGCGGCCGCGAATGGTCGGCCAATGTTGCCTTGACCACGGACTATGTGTTCCGCGGCTTCTCGCAAACCGATCAGGCGCCTGCCGTTCAAGGCGGTTTCGACTTCAGCTGGTGCCGGTTCTATGCCGGGGTTTGGGCGTCAAACCTGGATTTTGGCGGGGATGGCAATGGTGCTGATATCGCCAATATCGAGATCGACTATTATCTTGGGCTCAAACAAAAACTGTTTGGCGCCGAATTTGATCTCGGGGTGATTTATTACACTTATCCAAACGCCAATGACAACAATGTCAATGTTCCTGAGCTTAACTATGTCGAGTTCAAGGCCGGTGTTAGCAGAGAGCTGCATGACAATTTCACCGCTGGTTTCACCGCCTATTATTCGCCGGAATACACAGGCAATCTCGGTCAAACCTGGTTCCTTGAAACCAATTTCGAACGTAAGTTGTTCACCCGTGGCCGTTATGAATTCGTTGCCAGCGGTTTGGTTGGCTTTGGCCTCTTTGAAGCCAGCTCTCCCATGGATGACTATACTTACTGGAATGCTGGTCTGACCGTGAATGTGGACAAGTTCGCGCTCGATGTCCGCTATTGGGATACCGACAACTCAGATGCTTTCTGCAGCGGTCCGCTGTTCCAGTGTGATGCGCGCGTTGTCGGCACCGTGTCGGCCTCGTTCTAATCACCAAGATCAAGCATCGAAGAACACTGGCCGGGGCTTTGCTATCTGCAAGCTCCGGCCTTTTTTCGCCTTCTCAATGGTTTCGCTCATATGTCTTTTAATTTTTTTAAGAATATTCAAAGAGATAGGAAAATCCTGAAGCGGTCAATGAAAATGAAAAAGACCGCCGGTATTTTTCATTGACTTTTCCATGCTTTCCGTATCCCTTTGAATGTTCTGCGTAAATTGAACGGTATACGAAGAAAGGTCGGGGGCCGTTGATATTACTTGTTCTTAAAATGTGGGGAGCGTTTTTCAATGAAGGCGGTCATGCCCTCTTTCTTGTCTTCCAGGGCAAATAGGGAATAAAACATCAACCGTTCCTGACGCACGCCCTGGGTCAGCGGGGTTTCTGCGGCCATGTTGATGGCGGCCTTGGCCATGCTTAGCGCTGGCATTGACATTTCACTGATCTTGTTTGCAATTTTCATTGCTTCATCGAACAGGTTACTGGCAGAGGTGATGCGGCTGACAAGCCCCGCGGTTTCAGCCTCTTTGGCTGTCATGGTGCGGCCTGTCAATACCATCTCCATGGCCTTGGATTTGCCAACAGCCCGCACAAGGCGTTGGGTGCCGCCCAGTCCGGGCATCACACCAATGGTGATTTCTGGCAGTCCAAATTTGGCGTTGTCGGCGGCAATGATGATGTCGCACATCATAGCCATTTCAAAACCGCCCCCAAGGGCATAACCTGCAACGGCGGCAATCACCGGTTTTCGGCATTCGGCGATGCGGTTGAGGGGGTGGAGAAAATCCTGACGCCAGGCTTGCACGAAATCCAGTTCCACCATTTCCTTGATATCCGCTCCGGCGGCGAAAAAACTATCGGATCCGGTCAGCAGCAAGCATTTGATGGTTTCATCGGCCTCAAATTGGTCGACGGCTTGTGCGAGTTCACGGGCCAGTTCGCCATTGATGGCATTGAGTTGTTGCGGCCGGTTCAGCCGGATCACACCAACATGGCCGATATGTTCCGTCAAAATCGTTTCAAACGACATCTCAGTTATAAATCCTAATTGTTGTTCCCAAACCGTCCCGCGGCTATCTTTGGCAGGACGGGCAGTAAAATGTTGACCGGCCGTTTTGCAGGATCCGCCGGATCGTGGCGTTACAGTGCGGTGTTGTGCAAGGCGCGCCAGCCCGGTTATAGACCTTGAAGCAATGCTGGAAGTACCCCAGACTGCCGTCGGCCTTTTGATAGTCGCGCAAGCTGGAGCCGCCTGCCTCGATCGCCTCTTTGAGCACGCCGCGAATGGCCGGCGCCAAATTTTGAGCGCGAGCGGTTGGCCGGCCGCGGGCATCTGCCAAGCTTGCCGCTTGCCGCCGAGGCGACAGGCCCGCCCGAAACAGCGCTTCGCAAACATAAATATTGCCCAGCCCGGCAATGATCCGCTGATCGAGCAAAAACGCTTTCAAGGAAACGCTCTTTCCCTTTGCGGCCGAGGCAAGAAATTGTGGGGTAAGGCCGCCTTCCAAGGGTTCGATCCCAAGATTTTGAAAGAATTTGTGTGTCTTGAGCGCATTTGCATGGATCAACGTCATATAACCGAACCGGCGCGGGTCGTTATAGACGACAGTAAAGCCATTGTCTAAATAAAATATAACATGATCGTGGGGGCTCCAATTGTGTCGATCAATATGGGGTTCTGAAATAGATATTGATTTTTCTTCGAGTCCCCTCTTCAAAAGAGCGGAAGAATTTGCAGGCGGCTGGATCGTGAACTTCCCGCTCATGCCCAGATGCATCACCAGAACTTCACCGCTTGCCAAGAAAACTTGAATATATTTGGCGCGCCGTTTTAAATGATCGACACGCACGCCTTCAAGACGGGCTGCAAACCGTTCTGGCAGGGGAAAGCGAAGGTCATGGCGGCGTTGTTCGACGCGTTTGATCACCGCCCGTTCAAAGATCGGGGCAAGACCTTGGCAAACGGTTTCGACTTCGGGCAGTTCCGGCATTTTTCTTCCTGGATCTTATGATTTCGTGCGGTGGGGGCTGGGCAATCGGATGGTGTGGAATATGGCCCAAGCTGGCATTTGTCAGTTTGCTGGGTTATGGTCCGGCACAAATTGATCCCGCTTGAATAGAATGTCAAATGCAATAGCCAAGACCAGAGATGTTTATTATAGCCCTTTCCATGTTTTCCGTATCCCTTCGAAGATTTTAGGGAGCGTGGACGTTATCGGAATTGAAGTCAGGGGCCGTTAGTATGAATAATTTAGTATGAATAATAATGTATGAGTCCAGCTAGCTATGAGACTATCTCTATCTATAGGGAGCTGTTGCCTCCAAGCCATCCTTCCGGAGCCATCGTCGCTCGCCTCACCCTTTTCCGGGTGAGCGACGATGGGTCTGGAAGGATGGCGGGCCATCCTTTTGGTGAATCGGAAGCGAGCTTTCCCCTCTGCAACGAACACCTCAGGAAGCCATTTAATGGCCTTTTCTCATAATA
>WGBT01000169.1 GCA_015494185.1 Hyphomicrobiales bacterium
GGCTTATACTTACATATGTAGATAGACGGTGATAAGAAGGGCGAAATGCTCTTTAGGAAATGTGAATAAGAACAGGCTTGCGAAAGAGGTGCCTTGATAGGGGCATAATTCTCATTCACCAAAGTTGGCCGAACACAGAAAATCGGCTATATCCAACACTAAAGTTTAAAAGTATCAAGAGGTCTTGATCATGTTATTTCGCCGTCGAGAGCCCGAACCTCTCGCCGAACGCTTGAAAGTGTGGCTCTGGCCGCGGCGGAGTTGGTCGCGCTCGATCCGCTATATAAAAAAACGGGTCTGGCGTTTGGCAGGCTCCCCGCATGCCATTGCGCTTGGCTTCGCAATCGGTGTTTTTGTGTCTTTCACGCCCTATTTGGGGCTGCACTTCCTCATCGCCGGTTTGCTCGCCTGGCTGCTGGGGGGCAGCATTATTGCCTCAGCGCTTGGGACCTTTTTTGGCAATCCCTTGACATTTCCGTTGATTTGGGGGTCGACCTATAAATTGGGAAGTTTTTTGTTGGGGTATAGCCATCAGGCAGCCTCCGTCGATCTGTCCGAGGGGCTTATTCACCCTTCCTATGATTCGGTTTGGGCTTATATCGCCTCTATTTTTTCCTCTCTTGACCAGCTCTGGCTGGTGTTGAAACCGATGACGATAGGGGCGCTGCCACTGGGGTTCATTGTGGCTTTCATTCTTTATTTTCCGGTTCGCACGGCGGTCGCCGCTTATCAGGTTTCACGGCAGAAACGAATTGCTCGCCGCCGTTCCAATCTCGCGCGCCATGGGCGCCATACTCGCCGGATAAGCAAAGTGAGCCATCCGGGCAAAACCACGCAGGCCGAGTTTGAGGCGCCCCCCCGGTTCCGGGTGATTTCGGAAGCCAACACATGAAAAACAAATATCGAAGACATGAAGGGGCCTTTTGAAAATGACCCGCCGCTCCTCCCCAAACCAGCGCCCAACGTCTCCTACAGGTTTGCCTGTGCGGCTGGCACCGCTGCGATTGGGCGTCAATATCGATCATGTGGCCACGATACGCAATGCCCGTGGCGGGCGGCATCCAGAGCCCATTCGGGCCGCGCATTTGGCCGCGGCGGCCGGAGCTGATGGGATCACCGCCCATTTGCGTGAAGACCGGCGGCACATTTCTGATCAGGATATTTCGCAAATCAAGGCGGAAATTTCGCTGCCGCTCAATCTTGAAATGGCGGCCACCGAGGAGATGTTAGCCATCGCCTTGCGGCACCGCCCCCATGCCTGTTGCCTGGTGCCCGAACGGCGCCAGGAGCTGACAACGGAAGGGGGGCTGGATGTGGCGGGCCAAAGGACCATGTTGCAACCCTTCATTGCTGAGCTAAAAGAGGCCGGGATTCGAGTGTCGTTATTCGTCGATGCCGACCCGGTTCAGATTGAAGCGGCCCGTCACGTCGCCGCCGATATTGTCGAATTGCATACCGGTACTTATTGTGAGGCCGAATTTGCCCAGGATCATGCTGCCGCTGCGGCGGAACTCAACCGTTTGCGAGAGGCGGCGGCCCAGGCGGCGGCAATGGGCCTCGAAATCCATGCAGGCCATGGGCTGACCTTCGAGACCGTTGCTCCAATTGCTCAGATGCCGGAAGTTGTTGAACTGAATATCGGTCACTTTCTTGTCGGGGAGGCGATTTTCAGCGGCTTGGATTCGGCCATTCGGCGTATGCGGGCCTTGATGGATCGGGCTCGTGCCGAGATTGCCGGGACCCGTTCGGCCTGAGGGTATTAGAACGATTGATGATGATTATTGGTATTGGCAATGATCTGATCGATATTCGCCGGATCGAAGCGGTGATCGCCCGCTATGGCGACCGTTTTCTCAATCGCATTTTCACCGAAGTGGAGCGGGAAAAGTCCGACCGGCGGGCGGCGCGGGCCGCTTCTTATGCAAAACGCTTTGCCGCCAAGGAAGCCTGTGCGAAAGCTTTGGGAACCGGTTTGGGGCAGGGGGTGTTTTGGCGTGATATGGGGGTGGTAAATTTACCCAGCGGGGCGCCGACCTTGGCGTTGACCGGTGGCGCCCGGCGGCGGCTTGAGCAGATCACACCACCGGGCCATATCGCCGAGATCAATCTAACCATTACTGATGAGCCCCCTTTGGCGCAGGCCTTTGTCATCATTTCAGCCCGCCAATGTCCCGCCCCCAAACGCCGAATCATGTCTTGAGTTGCTGAGTTGCTGGTGGAAGCCATGAAGAGCTTAGACCAGTGGCCTTTGGGATTGCCTCCTATACCGTTCAATTCACAGAAAACCTTCAAGGGGATACGAAAAACCTAGGGATCAAGGATAAAGACCGCTGGTATAAATTGAACGGTATACGAATGAAGGTCAGGGGGAGGCGGTATTATACAACAGAATGTCAGCTCTCTTTTTACTTTCCATGGTGAGCGTTTGGCATTTTCAAATGGTATTATGGCAAGTAAGGACAGGCGTTAGACTTGACTTGAAAGGGCGCGTGGCAAGAACCTGTTGGCCTGTTTATGAAATCCAATGTGGATTTTTGAGCTTCGTTGTCATTCTCGCGCAACCTCGGCCCCCTCTGATATCAAGCCAAGCGGCGGCATCATGACGCTGCTGGCTCTCTTTTTTGTTGCCATCGATTGCTTTACTCTCCCATACTGGTAAAAATGTAAAATGCTGCGGGCTGCCAATTCGACAGATTGCCGATTTGGGCGATTGAATGGAAACGCGAACAGGAGTGCAGGATGAGCGAAGTTAAACAGATGAAAGCTAGGGCAGAAGCAGAGGGGACTTCGTTTGTTGAAGTCATTCGCATCGTCATTCATGCGTTGCTCCTGGCACTCTTTATTCGCGTCTTTCTCTTCCAACCGTTCAACATTCCCTCAGGTTCCATGATACCGACTTTACTGGTTGGAGATTATCTCTTTGTTTCAAAATATAGTTATGGTTATAGCCGCTATTCGTTTCCATTTTCATTGCCCTTGTTCGAAGGCCGGATCTGGTCGGCTTATCCCAAACGCGGCGATGTGGCGGTGTTCAAACTGCCGCGCGATAATGAAACCGATTATATCAAACGGGTGATTGGCCTTCCCGGGGATAAAATCCAAATGCGCGACGGGGTGTTGTATATCAACGGCCAGCCGGTGCCCAAACGGCGCATCGCAGACTATGAAATTCCTTGGGGGCATGGCCGTGTTCGCTCCATCCCAAGATATATAGAAACTCTGCCCAATGGGGTCGAATATACGGTGCTCGATAGTGAGAGTTATGGCCGCTATGACAATACGCCTGTGTTTACCGTGCCCGAGGGGCATTTTTTCATGATGGGCGATAACCGGGACAATTCCACAGACAGCCGGTCACACAGTGTTGGCATGGTGCCGTTTGAGAATTTTATCGGCCGTGCTGAGATTATTTTCTTTTCATCGGGCGGCAATGGGGCGGTCAGTAATATTCTGTTCAATCCCAGCCTTGTACGTTGGGCACGCTTTTTTACCGTGATCAACTAACGAACACGGTCGGTTTTTTGTGATGTTGTGAGATATGTTTTTGTCTTGCAAGGACAATTTGAGCACATCAAAACTATCTCATTAAGTGATTGATGCCCATGGCTGAGATTTTCCAAAGGACAGGTCAGACAACAGAACAGATGGATGATTGCAGCAAATTGGAGCAAGCGCTTGGCTATCGTTTCAAAAACCAAGACCTTTTGATTCGGGCGCTGACCCATTCCAGTTTTGCAAGTGACGGCAATGCACCAGCCAAAGTCTCT
>WGBT01000170.1 GCA_015494185.1 Hyphomicrobiales bacterium
AGAAAATAGCAAATTATAATTAAGATTATCAATTCCTTAGACTCGGAAGGACTTTGCGATAGGAACGGAAACACGCAAAATATTGATAGAAAATATAAAATCACATCATGTATAGATGAGACAGTTTGCCGCTTCTCATTTCCGGCTGAATTTCATTTTTTACGGGCCCAACCCTTGCCTTTGGCGGCGAATTTGACTTTAAAGGGCAGCAAATAAGTCCCCATGCGCGATAGGCATGTGAGATATCTAAGCGTTTTGCGGCTGTGATTGGGCTGTTCGAAATGCATTGTTTCCGGGGCCGGAAGGTTTCGGGAGGGCTACGGTTTAGGGATTGATTTGAAGATCAAGGGATAGCTGGGGAAGGGCAAGCCAAAATGTCAGTAAAACATCCGATTATCGCTGTGACCGGCTCCTCAGGGGCGGGAACGACCACGGTCAAACGGGCTTTCGAAGCGATTTTTGAACGCGAACGTGTCAATGCGGTGGTGATCGAAGGGGACAGTTTTCATCGCTATGACCGGGCGGCGATGAAGGCGGAGATGGCCCGTCAGAGCGAAGCCGGCAATCATTTCTTTTCGCATTTTGGCCCTGAAGCCAATCTCTTTGAGAAACTCGAGGAAACCTTTCGCACCTATGGCGAGACCGGCACTTGCGAGCGGCGCTATTATCTGCACAGCCCCGAGGAGGCCGCCGAACACAATGCCCGGCTGGGCACCAATCTGGAGCCGGGGCAGTTCACCCCATGGGAGAAGATGCCGCCTGGATCGGATCTGCTCTTTTACGAAGGGCTGCATGGGCTCGTCAAAGACGAAGAGGGCGGGCGTTATGATGTGGCCCGTCATGTCGATCTTGGGGTTGGTGTGGTGCCGATTGTCAATCTGGAATGGATTCAGAAAATCTTTCGCGACAATGCCGAGCGCGGCTATTCCGCCAAGGAAATCGTTGACACCATTTTGCGCCGGATGCCCGATTATGTGAATCACATCACGCCGCAATTCTCCCGCACCGACATCAATTTTCAGCGGGTGCCAACGGTGGATACCTCCAACCCCTTCATCGCCCGGGATATTCCCCAGGCGCATGAAAGCCTGGTGGTGATCCGGTTTGCCAATCCGGCCAAGTTTGATATCGATTTTCCCTATCTCTTATCGATGTTGCACCAATCTTTCATGACCCGGCGCAACACTATCGTCATTCCCGCCGGTAAGATGCAGATGGCGATGGAAATCATCTTTGAACCTATCATCAGAAAACTGTTGCGCGACCGTGCGGCGGCTGGAGTGCGCCAAGCGATCAACAGTTGAGCCCGCACGGTTCTGGCGCGGGGGGGCTTATAGTCGCTAAGATTTATTGGCGGGAAGCGGCGAAAAGCGGGGCGGAAAGCAGCGGAAGCGGTGGGGGGCAAAGTTGTGCTTGCAGGCCCGCCCAGCCTGCAATTCGCCCCATGCCTTTCCACAGATGCACAAACATGTCTTTCATAAATACACAAAAAAAGTGACATTTTAGCCACAGCCACCCCGGCAACCTTGGGAAAAAGCCCCCCTTACTGTTTACACAAACCAGAATCATCGGCTAACTAGCAAATCATGTTTCATTGGCTTATGGTCTATCTCAGCCAAGTGTCTTGCGTCACCGAGTTGCCCTATTTAACCTTTCAGGGCTCATCAAGTTTCGGTGTTCTCTCTAGTCCGTGTGGAATGTGTCACCAGCTTTTATGTGCCGCTTAACATTTAAGCGGTCACAGACACATTCCTTCCAGTGATGTTTTTCCAGTTTTGTATGTAAAGACGGGTTTGCCTGCGTCTCCAAAACGGCAGCGGTTTAAGAAATCGCGGTTTGAGTGAGGCAAGGGCAACTCGATGCAAAGGCGCATGTGTCGTGCGGTTGGGCTGTGCCGCGTGATCGTGGTGTGTTCAGCCATGGCCAATGAAAGCAAGGTTTCGAAAGAGGACAGAACTGGTAACCTGCGTCCTGCTCCTGAAATGGTTCCGAGCTAATCGGATGAACTCGAGAAGGAGTGAAGAATGATGATTGGGGGATTAAAGAAAACTGCAAGCCGGGCCGCGATGCTTGCCGCGGCTGGCGTTTTATTGGGGGGGCTGCATCTCGCACCTGCCAATGCGGCGGATTTGGGTGGCGATTGCTGCGCCGATTTGGAAGAGCGCATTGCCGAGCTGGAAGTCACAACCGCCCGCAAAGGGACACGCAAAACCACGCTGACTGTCTATGGTTTTGTTAACCGTGCCCTGCTTTACTGGGATGACGGCATTCAATCCGACGTTTATTCCGTCGACAATGACAATGCCTCCACCCGTTTTGGGTTCAAGGGCAAGGTTTCGCCGATTGCTGGGCTTGAGATTGGTTATCTCATCGAGGTCGATTGGAACTCGGCCGCCTCAAACGAGGTCAGCAACATCTCTAACTGGCGTGCCTTTAATGCGCCGGCTGGTGCTGATCCCGTGCTTGCTAACGGTAATGCCGATGATGGGGTGATTTTTGGGGCTGACATGCGCCATGCCGCCGTTTATCTTAAGACCGCACGCGGTAAGGTGACGCTGGGTCATACCTCACAGCCGATGTCTGGGATTACCGAGATTGATCTCTCTGGCACAAAGGTTGTTGCAACCGCCCGCGGCATTCGCTGGAATCAAAACTTCGTTTTGGCGGTCAATGGTGCTTATTATTCCAATGGCAACCATGCCTTGACCTGGGGGAATATCTCACCATTGCGCGGCCATCTTGGCGGAACCCGGCGGGATCTCATCCGTTACGACTCCCCCACTATTGCCGGTTTCACCCTGTCGGCGGCCTGGGGTGAAGATGATTTCTGGGGGGTTGCCGGACGCTGGGCCGGTTCCTTGGGAGACTTCAATATCGCAGCCGGTCTTGGTTATCGGGAACACAATGGCCGGCAAACCGTTGTCGATGCCTTGGGAGCAGCCTATACGGCTGGTGACTCCGAAGATAATGGCAACACCGGAACCGGTGTCGATATTCTGGCCGGGTCTGCTGCCGTTTTACATGTGCCGACCGGTTTGAACCTGCATTTTGCCGCTGGTCAGGCGGTTCACGCCAATGTGACACCGGGGCGGGATGACACCACCACCTTCTGGTATATCAAAGGCGGGCTCAAAGCCAAACATTTCGCCATGGGGCCAACCGCCCTTTATGCCGAATATTATGACTCTGAGAACGGCGCGGCCGGAGCCACAGCTAATGCCGCCTTCAATGGTGGTTTTCTGATTGACAACAGCGATGTGGATTTCTGGGGGCTTGGGGTTGTGCAGCATATCCCAAGCGCTGCTACTGAAATCTATCTTGGCTATCGCAAGTTTACAGGGTCAGCGACCATAACTCCCATAGGTGGTGCTCCAGTGAACGTTGGCTTTGATGATCTCGACATGGTGATGGGCGGCATGCGGGTGAAATTCTAATTCTCCCTAAGCGTCTGACACTCACTCTTAGAGGCCGCTGGGAAACCGGCGGCCTTTTCCTTTTCGGCGGCGTTATTGCCTCTTCCTATTGCCCCTCTTCTTTGTAAAGCTCGATACGTTCGGCAAACATGGTGTAGCCGGTATTGGCGATGTCCGACTTTTTGATTTGCGTTGACAACGGCCCGGTGACCCAAACCGGCCGGGACAGTCCCTTGAGGCGGAATTTACGGGACATTTTGACATAGATGATCTGGTTTGGCGGTGGCGGGGGGGTGTGAATACAGGCGCCGAAATAAGGCACCAGCATGAATTCAGATATCTCGGTGGCGTCGAAATCAAGGGGCACCACGAAACCTGCGATTTTGATGCGTTTGCCGTTCAAATCTTTGCGGACCGGAAAATAGGCAGGATCGAAGAACACCCCTTCGGTCTCGCTCCAGCTGCCGCGGTCCCGCATCAGTTGTTCGAGCTTTTCTTCAGACAGACCGGGCGGCATCAGCTTGTCCCAATCAAGCAACAGGGCAGGTTTTGCCGGGGCAGCGATGGCGCTGCTGCCAAGATTTAGACTAAGGCTGCTGGCGCCGGGAAGGCCCGTGCCGCTTAGCAACGCCAGCAAGACAAGATGCATGAGGGATCGCGAATAACGCACGGCATTTTCCTCCGTTTCATCAGGGCAATGGCAATGGTCTGGTGGTTCAGGTGCGAACCATCATACCATCGCTCAAAGTATAGCGGTAAGCCCGGTAAGCCGGGTAAAGCCCGGCAAGACATCCGCTCAACACGATAATGGCCAAAAGTTTGAGTTCATAGGCCGACAAGGCTGTTAGGGGAAAAGTCAGGCCAAATTCAGCCTCAATGAGCGGTTGGGCCAAAAGGGTCAGCAAATAATGGAAAAGGGTGCCCGCAATTGCCCCCATCAGCGCCAGCAAGCCCGCCTCCATGGTCATGAGAGCCACAATATGGGACGGCCGGGCGCCATTGGCGCGCAGGATCGCCATTTCCCGGCGCCGTTCATTGAGACTGGCCAAGATCATCGCCAGCATTCCGGTAATGGCGGCGATGACCACAAACCAGGTGATCATCAACAGGGCGGCTTCGGCGGTGCCCATCAAATCCCATAATTCCTGTAAGGCGACGCCGGGCAAAATCGCCAAAAGCGGCTCGGCGCGATAGTTATTGATGGCGCGCTGCATCCGAAATACCTGCAATTTCGATTTGAGGCCGAGCAAGACGGCGGTCACGGCGCGGGGGGTTAGGGGGCGCTTGCGTAATTCATCTGCCGGAGTGCCAGCTCCTGGCAGCCGGGTGCCATATTTCCAATCCGCATGGATGGCTTCGATGGCGCGCAGGCTGACGATGACGGTTTTGTCAACCGGGGTGCCGGTGGGTTTCAAGATGCCCGAAATCTTAAACGGCAATTGCTCGTGTTTGGTGATGCCGATCTGGCCCAGCCCATGGGCGATTATGATCTTGTCGCCTATTCGATAGCCCAGTTTGCGGGCCACCGTGGCGCCGATCACCGTATCGAACAGATCCTCGAAAACCTTGCCCTTGGCGAGTTTCAAAGGCTGTTTGCGGCCATAACGATAGTGTTGAAAAAAGCCCGGCGTTGTCCCCATCACCCGAAACCCCTTATGAGAATCGCCAAGGGAGATGGGCACGCTCCAGGCCACCGCTTTATGGTTGGCGATGTCCTGATAGCTTCGCCAGGTGATATTGTTGGTGGCGTTGCCAATGCGGAACACCGAATAAAGCAAAAGCTGAAGTTGGCCGGAACGGGCGCCAACGATCAGGTCGGTGCCGGAAATGGTGTTGGCAAAGCTTTCCCGCGCCTGATGACGCAGCCGTTCGACACTGAGCAGCAGCGCCACGGACAAGGCAATGGAAAAAATCGTAAGCCCCGCCGTGGCCTTGCGGTTGGCCAGACTTTTCCAGACCAGAACAAGCAGCGTTTGGCTCGTTGAAGACAAAGGAGAAAGCAACGGCATTGGAACACGCATTTGTCAGCCCCATTCCGGTTGCCGGTGGCGGGCCGCCTGGTTGAGCTCGTTCAAGGCTATCACACGGCTGAATTTTTCCTGTAATAGATTGTCATGGGAGACGAAAATCACCGTGGTGCCAGCGGCATCGGCCTCACTGAACATCAAATCGAGAAATTTTATGCGCACATCGATGTCAAGGGAAGAGGTTGGTTCATCGGCAAGCAGGATTTCCGGGCGTCCAATCAGCGCCCTGGCGGCGGCCACCCTTTGTTGTTGGCCTTGTGACAATTGGGTGACTTGACGGCGTTGTAAAATTTCATCCTGCAAACCGAGCCGCGCCAACAGATGCCGCGCTTCTTGTTCCAAACGGCCCCGGTGCATCGCCCGCTTGCGGCGGCGCTTAGAAAAACGGCAGGGCAGGAGGACGTTTTCAACAACGCTCAAATAGGGCACCAGATTGAACATCTGAAAAATGACTCCGATATGATCGGCCCGGAATTTGTCGCGCTTGGCCCCGCTGAACTGACTGACGGGCTGATCCAGGAGGGTGATTTGTCCCGAACTGGGTTGTAAAATGCCGCCAAGCAGGTTGAGCAATGTGGTTTTGCCGCTGCCACTTGGCCCTTTGATGAAAATATGTTCGCCGCGGCCGATGTGCAATTCTGCAATGTGCAGGATCTCGGGCTCCTTCGGAGACCATTGGAATCGGAGGTTGTTAGCTTTTACGACAGTTGTTTCGGCAGTCATCCAAAGGAAGTCCTCATGGATTTGTAAACCTTATGGCAAGGGGTCTTGGTTTTGAATTGTAATAAGCTGTCCTTGCGGCTTATAGGCCGTGATGAGTTTCGCGGCACTTCTTGGCCTAAACCTGTCCTTACTTTCCATGGTGAGCGTTTTTGCATTTTCGACAAGTTTGTCAAGGGCCGCTGAAAGCGGCCGCGAAGCGGTTTAACCCCTTGACAAACTTGTCGAAAATGCCAGTGTCTCATCATGGAAAGTAAGGGCAGACCGGATTCCGTCTCCAGGATTGCCGGTAGACTTTTTCAATTAAATGCTAAAACGTTTATCTTTAAAGATCACAACAGCTCTTGGCGGTTCGATCAAGCTCAGATTTCCCCATGAATACAAGCTCATTCACGGATGGAAGGTGTCGGCTGAGACTGTGGCAAAATCATGAAAACAGATGTGGGAAGACCGTCATTTTTTCCGCGCCACTTTATTCGGCGATTTCCTTGAGCTCATAGCTGTGGGTGATTTCGGCGGTTTTCCCGAGCATGATTTGCGCCGAACACAGTTTTCGGGCTGACAAATCAATGGCCCGTTTGAGGGCGGCTTCATTGACGTTCCGGCCTTCCACGATATAGTGGATGTGGATTTTTGAGAAGATTTTGGGCGGGTGATCGGTGCGTTCGGCAGTGATCTCGGTGCGGCAAGCGGTCAATTCGGCCCGGGATTTTTTCATGATGTGAACGATATCGAAAGAGGTGCAGCCGCCAAGCGACAACAGCATCAGCTCCATCGGACGCACGCCCTTGTCCTGACCGCCGAATTCTGGCGGGCCATCGATGACGATCTTGTGGCCGCTGCCGGGTGTGCCGACAAAACTGACACCTTCCTGCCAGTCAATGGTGCTTTTCATCGTTGCCATGGTGGGTATCCTGATTTGCTTTTGCGGTTGTTAGCCTTGTGAAAGCGGCGTCTTGCTCAAGAATTTGCCCGCTCCCTAATGGGGGAACCTTTCGGGCTTTCCCCGTCATTGTGATTTCGGGACGATGGGAACCACGGGCTTGTCGGCCGATGTTGGCGGGGTGACAGGCGCTGATTTTGCGGGCTTATCGAGAATGGAGGTGGAAGGTTGACGTTTTTGCTCGGCCAGAATGGTCAGCCCAATGCTGGTGGCGAAAAAGGCCACGGCCAAATAAGCCGTCAGCCGTGTCAAGGCGTTGGCCGCGCCACGGCCAGTCATCAATCCGCCCCCGCCGCCGCCAATGCCCAAGGCTCCACCTTCGGAACGCTGCACCAATACCACGGCAACCAAAGCGATTGCGATCAGGAGATGAATGACCAGTAAAACCGTTTCCATGAGCTCTTTTCCACCTCTTTGAAGCCACCTCTTTTGGGCGCCAGCCAATGATTGGCTAGCATTTCAATTTAGCGTTCCTGATGGGCTGAAATCAAGCGGAAGTCAAGTCGGACGAGTCGCCGCTCACTTTATTGATATCGCTCTTTCCGGGCTATTGACAACTTCTGTTGGCCATGTCACCCCCTTGTTTATGAGCGAGAGCAAGCGGCATGAGCCAACTGCATTTGAATTTCGCGCGGCCAGCCTTTTCGATGTGCCTGCGCTGGCCGAATTGGCCGCGGCGAGTTTCAAGGTGCCGTGGAGTGGTGAAATGATCGCAAGCAGCCTGGCAGCCAAGGGAAGCGCGGGGCTTTGCGCCATTTATAAGCCTTCGGTCGTTGAGGAGACAGCCACAAAGTCCCACGGGGGGCAGGCTGGATCAGTGACCGGGGCCTTGAAAGGGGCGCTGATTGGCCGGGTGATGGCCGATGAAGCCGAGATTCTGTTTCTTGCGGTGGCGCCCGAATTTCGCCGCCGCAACCTTGGCCGCGAGCTTCTGCAAAGGCAACTCAGCCGGTTTGATGCGGCGCAGATCGGCAAAGTCTATCTGGAAGTGGCGCAGTCCAATGAGGCGGCCCGAAGACTTTATCAACAAAACGGCTTCGAGACGGTAGGCGTGCGGCCGAATTATTATAGTGCTGGGCGCGATGTGCCGGAAAATGCGTTGATCATGATGCGCCGTGGCCGGTTTGCAACTGGATCCGAACGTTCCAGTGACATATAATTGGCACTATGACAACGCGTGATCCCAAACCTTCCAGAATTGAACAAATGTGCATCGAGCAGGGGATGCGCATGACCGAGCAACGCCGCGTCATTGCGCGCGTTCTGTCGGCGGCAGACGACCATCCTGATGTCGAGGAGGTCTATCGGCGCGCCGTCAAGATCGATAAACATATTTCGCTTTCCACCGTCTATCGCACGGTGCGGTTGTTTGAAGAGGCCGGGATTGTCGAGCGTCATGATTTTCGTGATGGCCGGGCGCGTTATGAGGAGGTCGGCAAGGAACATCACGATCATCTGATCAATGTGCATAGCGGTGAGGTGATCGAATTTCGTAACGATCAGATCGAAAAACTGCAGGAGCTTGTGGCTCGTGAGCTCGGCTTCAAATTGATTGATCACAGATTAGAGCTTTACGGGGTGCCGCTTGAGGAAACGAAGCCATCTGATTCCGAGGAGGAGTGAAGCTTCAGCAAGGGACCGTTGGGAGGTTGGGAGAGAGGGGGCCGTTGTCAGAGGCCGAAAACAGGATAACTTGACGATATTTCTGTAATCTATAATACCGGCGCTATTTGTCATCGACCTTTCCATGCTTTCCGTATCCCTTTGAAGGGGGGGGAATAAATTGAAGGGAATACGAAAGAAAGGCCGGGGCCGTTGGTATAATAATATATAAAGGCTGCCTCTGCTTCCATCAATTTCAACCAACGGTGAGCCAATGAGCCAACTTGTCCCTCATCTTCTGGCCTGAACCTGTCCTTGCTTTCCATGGTGAGCGTTTTTGCATTTTCCCAAACTTTGTCAAGG
>WGBT01000171.1 GCA_015494185.1 Hyphomicrobiales bacterium
AATCTGCCCCAGGCCGCATCCGTGCCCGCATACCAGCCAAAGCGCCAGCATCACAAGCGGTTTGCAATCGCGATTTGGTGGCTGCTGCCCGCGAATAATCAACGGCCGCACCTGCAATTGCCACCAATGGAATGATTGACAGGCCAAAGACCATCGCAACATTGCCCCTTTCGGAAGCAATCAATGACGCAAACCGCTTTTTAAAGGATTGAAAAAAGGTTTGACGAATGCCTCGATCATACCGCGGACCCCGGTGCGCTATTTTTTGACGTAACATAATCGCAACTCAACCCCAATATTTAAATTTCATGCAATTTGTGGAAAATTTTCCGGTTGCGGTAAGTTTCGGCAAGAGGGCTGAATTAATCGTTAAAGTTTAATCCAAGACCTTTTGATTGTATGAATATTGTGTAAAGGATCAGATCCCATTCTGGTGTCATTGAAAAAATATGGGAAGGAACGCGCCCTTCCCATAATAATTTGCTGGCTGATGTAGACCGTCAATTCGATAGCCGCAGACTGTCGGGATTGAGCTGATGACCGATCCCGGCAAAGGCCCCAAACAGATCCTCTCCCCGATAAGGCTCATAATAATAGGGATGATTGTCGGGTGTATTCGGTTCGCTGGAACATTGCCGCAGCCGTCGCCGGGTTTCGGCATCGCGAACGTCATAAGCCACGGTGAAAATGATCACACCTTTATCTTTGATATTGGTGCAGATTTCTTCGATATTGTTCTCAGCTTGCCAAACCGAGGCGCGGCGCGGTCCATTACCCGGCGCGGTCTGCCGGCCATCGGTCAGAAGAATGAGCACCTTCGGCTTGTCCGGATCATTGTCCGGCCCTCCCTCGACAAAAGGTTCATTGTCCGACAGAACATGCCGGCCAAATGCCAGACCAAGCTGAATATGAGTTAGAGAAGCCGGACGGTATGAGGCCAGCGTGTTACGCACCAATTCATAATCATTAGTCAGTGGCAAGATATTGAGATTCCGGCGTTGCATCAGCCTGCAATGAGAATTGTTGACCACCGGCCATTTGCTGGCGGTGTCATCGGTCGGTGTGCTATCCGTCAGATTATAGGGATAACCGCGGTCATTGAAGCATGCGGTGACCTCTGGCGGATTTGAAGAAGCTTGCCTTGCCCGGCAGGCCTGGCGGCATCTTCTGCCCCGCCATCCCCGGCGGCACCTACAATTTCGACCTTGTGGACGAACGAACTGGCCTGGAAGCGTGCCACGCACATAGTGGGAGAACGGCACCAGCGCAATATCCACATCCGTGAAGGATTCATTGGCGGTCAACTGATGGATCAACTGTTGCGTGGCATCGCGCGCCGCTTGCCATTTCCTCGATGACCGGTCCCGGGTCCTGGCATTCATCGAACCAGAGTAATCGAGCACGAAGACCACTTCCATCGGCAACAGCTTGGCATATTCCGACTGACAATTGACGGTAACCGGAATGCTGTCGATATTGACCAAGCTCAATGTTGTCGTTGGCACATCCTTGGTGGCGGTGATCTCAATCCCTTTATCAGTCTCCGCGATTTGAATATCAGGCCGTTTGTCAGACAGTTGGGGACCTAGATTGTTTTCAAAATAATCTTTCGCAATCTTGAGATAATCGGTCCCAGGCTTGGATTTTGCCCGCATACCAGCCAGTGCGCCCGCATCGCAAGCGGCCTGCATTTCGGCCCGGACTTTATTGACATGGGCATAATCGATCCCCGCCCCGGCCAAGGCTACAAGCGGCACCGACAGCATAGCAAACATCATGCCAACATTCCCGCGGTTTGAGCGGATGATGGATTTGACCTGTTTGCCCGTCGACTGCAAACGCCCCGACCATGATGGTATTGTTTTTCGACTCCCCCCAAAGAAATCATAGAATTTAGACATGATCTTTCTCAGCACCTGATTACTATATACTTCACAGACAAGAATTTCGTCTTGCTGGATACAATGAGAATCAAGTTCTGAATCAAATCTTAATGTGCAAAAAAGAGTCTCAAGAGCCTTAGGAAAGCTTTTTGCATCGTTTCAAAGTGGTACATATTGCAGAAAAATGAGAAAAAGACGAGAGATCGAAAGTGAAGGAAAGTAATTTGAAAGGAAAATCTCCCAACAGAGAAGCTGGGAAGGGAAGGAAGCTAAGAGCCTGTTTGCCAGATCATATTGCGCATTTTATATACTATTTATTTTTGCCATTCATGCCATTTGATGTTTTTCAGCGGCCAGTTTCATCATCGTTTCAAGCTCTGTATAAGCCGCATTGATGCGTTTTGACATATCCTGCACATAGTCACGCATTTCCTTGGGCAATCCCACCGCCGAATAACGGTCCGGATGATAAAGCTTGGCAAGTCGAACATAAGCGGTGTGAATTTCCCGCATACTGGCTCCTGGCTTGACCCCAAGCACCTCGAACGGATCAAAACGCCGGTCTTTGGACATCATTGTTTCAAGTTGATCGGCTTGTGGAATTTCAAACTCCCAGACCTGCTGAATAGCATCCCGTGACAGCCAGACCAAAGTGCCATCTGCGCGTTTGAATTCCAAAAAGTCAGGGCCGGCGTTCAAATATTCGCCAAAACCGCGTTGCCCGGTCACCATGATTTCACCATGCAACAGCCGGCCATCCTTGAGCTGCAACTGCACCTCGATCGCCCGTTTGTTACCCTGATAATCCCTGCCACCAATCATAAAAACACTTCACGTGGTTGATTTGAAAAAGCTAAAATAAAATCTTCATCGAGACACTTCATCTGCCTAGATTGCCTGTCACTTTATCCTAAAAGGGTAACCGAGGCGTTTACGAAGAAGTTACTTAAGAAGCTTTGAATAAATTGCCGTCCCACTGCCGCAATAATCATGAATAGTGCGTGAGAAAGGGCAAATTGATCACAAAGCCCCAATATTAAGAAAGGCAAGCGCATGACCACCGAGCCCCCTCTGTCCAGCAATAATGCCAGCCAGCCCGTCATCGAGACCACAAAAGAAACTGCTGCAACAAGCTTTACAGACAGCAAAACGGACAGCAAAATCTTTGACGAAGAACAGCTGCGCAATCAAATCGCAGCTCTCATCCTCACCCATGGTCACGATGCCAATACCTTACGCACCGCCATCATTGCTCAGCTTAAAGCCGCGATCAAAACCACCTTTGCAAAAGCCCAGCAGCAGCTTTCCGAAAGCAACGAAGGGCTGGTTTGCGCCGCTCAGCTTTCCGATTTTTGCGACCTTCTCATTGCCATTGCCTATGATCTGACGCGCGTAGATGTGTTTCGCACAGATCAGCCTCTTGCGCCTCATAAAATCACCATCATTGCCACCGGCGGTTATGGCCGTGGTCTGATGGCGCCGGGCTCGGACATCGATCTGCTCTTTATCCATCACAACAAACAGGTCTGCGAAGCCAATCAGAAGAATATCGAGTTCATTCTTTATCTGCTGTGGGATTTGGGATTTAAGGTCGGTCATGCCACCCGGTCGATCAGCCAATGTATCCAGCATGCCAAAAACGATTACACGATCCGCACCGCCTTGCTCGATTCCCGGCTGTTACTTGGCGACCAAGAGCTGTTCGACCGCTTTTATCAACGCTTCTTGAACGAAGTGGTGCACAAGACCGGCCGGGAATTCATCGAAGCCAAGCTGCAGGAACGGGATATTCGCCACAAACGGGCTGGCAGTTCGCGTTATCTGGTCGAACCCAATGTGAAGGACGGCAAGGGGGGCTTGCGGGACCTGCATACCTTACATTGGCTGGTCAAATATCTGCATCCCCACCTGTCCCCCGACGAATGGGTTGCGGCCGGTATTTTTTCCGCTGACGAATTTGAAACCTATCGGATCTGTGAAGATTTCCTATGGGCCGTCCGCTGCAATCTCCATTTCGCCGCAGGCAAAGCGGAAGAACGCTTGTCGTTCGATATGCAGCCGGTCTTGGCGGAACGAATGAACTATTGCGGTGATGATCATCTCAGCGCGGTTGAACGCTTCATGAAGCATTATTTCGGCGTTGCCAAAGCTGTTGGTGATCTGACCCGCATCGTCTGTGCGGTTCTGGAATATAATGAGCTGCGCGACGCTCCGCGCCTGCACCGGTTGCTGCACAATATTCAATGGCCGGAACGCAAAATTGAGATCGATTCTGACGATTTTCAAATCCAACATGGCCGGCTCAACATAACCTCAAAGGATGTGTTCAAACATGATCCGGTCAATCTGATCCGGATTTTTGCCCTTGCCGAACAACATGATGTCGAACTGCATCCCATCGCCTTGCGGCAGGCGCATGCCGACAGTGTCTTGATCAATGACGATCTGCGCACCGATCCGGAAGCCAACCGGCTGTTTCTCAACCTGCTGACCTCGCCGGCGAATGCGGAAAAATCACTGCGGCTGATGAACGAAGCCGGTGTTTTGGGGCAATTCATTCCAGATTTCGGGCGCATCGTCGCAATGATGCAATTCAACATGTATCATCATTTCACCGTTGATGAGCATCTCATTCAGGCGGTCGGCATCGTCTCGGATATCGACAGCGGCAATCTGGCTGAAGATCACCCGCTTTCCACCGAGATCATGAAGACGATCGAAAACACCCGCATCTTGTATGTTGCGGTCCTCCTGCATGATATCGCCAAAGGCCGCGATGAAGATCATTCCATTGCCGGCGCCCGCATTGCCCGTACACTGTGTCCACGGTTGGGGATGACCAAGGCGGAAACAGAAACCGTTGCCTGGCTTATCGAACAACATCTGGTGATGAGCCATTTCGCCCAAACCCGTGATGTCCATGATCCCAAAACCGCAAAAGATTTCGCCGCAATCGTGCAAAGTCCAGAACGGTTGAAACTGCTTTTGGTCTTGACTGTGGCCGATATTCGTGCGGTGGGCCCGGGGGTTTGGACTGGTTGGAAGGGCCAACTTTTACGCGACCTTTATTATGAAACCATGCCGTTGCTGACCGGCGGCCATACCAAAATCGATATTGGCAATCGCGCCGCCAATGCACAACGGAAGCTGCGGGAAGCCCTTGCCGGCTGGGATGATCATGAATTCGATGCCTTCGTGAAACGGCTTTATCCGCCTTATTGGCTGAAAACCGATACCGAACGGCAAAAAATTCATTTTGAACTGATGCGCAAAGCCAACCGGGAACGACTGCCCTTTGTCAGTCATGTCAATACCGATGACTTTACCGAAATGACCGATATTTCGATCTTCACCCAGTATCATCCGCGGCTGGCCGAACGTATTGCCGGGGCTTGTGCGGTCAGCGGCGCCAATATTGTCGCAGCTCAGATTTCCACGACCCGGGATGGTCTGGCGCTCAATACCTTTACCGTTCAGCGCGACTTTCCGCTTAAAGAGGATGAATTGCGCCGCGCCGAACGCATCACTGACATCGTTGACAAACTCATGCGCGGAGAAGTCCAACTAGGCGGACTGCTGGCTGCAAAAGAACGCTCAAGCCCGCAAATCACCGCCTTTACCGTTGAACCGCAGATCAACATCGATAACACTTTGTCCGAAAATCAAACCGTTATCGAAGTCAATGGGCTGGACCGGATCGGTCTTCTGTTTGAGCTGACCCGGGCGTTGTTCGATCTTCAAATCGTGCTCAAATCCGCCCATATCACCACCTTTGGTGAAAAAGCGGTGGATGTGTTCTATGTCACTGACATTCTCGGCGAAAAAATCCGCGACACGAAACGGCATGACAATATTCGCAATCGGTTGTATCCTGTCCTGCGCAACGAGATGGTGGAATGAATAGGTGGCTCAGAATAAATGAAAGCCTGGGAAATTGCGGGATTGGCTGTTTTGGCCGGGATAGCGGCCGTTGTCTTCGCGGCGGCTTTGATGAATCATCCGCTCGGGGGTGAACCTGTGGCAATCATCAAAGTCACACCGCCAACAGAACAAATCGCAGACCGCTCGCCTCAAGCTGATGAAAGTCATGGGGACCAATCTGCTGACAAGGAAGCTAATATTGGCCGAGACGGTATCTTTCCAGGTATGATCATTGGGCATGTTGAAGCACCATAATTCTCAAAACAATCAAAACAGTTGCAAAAAGAATTATTAAAAATAACTTTTCCAACCATGACATCAACGGATTTGCTTTCACTTCCCTATAGGCCGTGCGTCGGAATAATGTTGCTCAACCATGAGAACAAGGTTTGGATTGGCCGCCGAATTCCCAAATGGGAGGGCGATGGTAAGAATTCTTTGTGGCAGATGCCGCAAGGTGGGATCGATGAAGGTGAAGAGCCTGCCATTGCCGCCTTACGCGAGCTGAAAGAAGAAACCGGAACTGCCAATGCGAAGATCATCTATGAAAGCCAGCACTGGTACAGCTATGATCTTCCCCGTCATGCCCTTATCAACACGGCCCTCAAAGGCAAATACCGCGGGCAAACACAACGTTGGTTTTTGATGCGTTTTACCGGTTCCGATGACGAATTCACTTTAGCGCCTCCAGATGGGGAACTGCCAGAATTCGATGACTGGAAATGGGTCGATCTTAGCAAACTTTGCGACCTTGTCGTTCCCTTCAAACGCGATGTCTATACCCAAGTGGTGCGCGAATTCGAGCCCATCATCGAGCGTTTGTAAATTCCGTCAATCTGCTGCAAAGACAAGCCTAGACTGGAAAGGACTGATCCATCGGTCACTTTACAGTCTGTCAGAACAGATACAGATTTCGATGCCTTTGGGAAGGTGCTATTTGGTAGTGGCTTTTGAAGTCTTTTTTTCGGCCTCAGCAAACAGTTTGGCATATTGCCCATAGCCTTCTTTTTCCAGATCCTCAGCCGGGATAAAGCGCAAGGCTGCAGAATTGATGCAATAGCGTAAGCCTCCACGATCTTTCGGCCCATCCTTGAAGACATGTCCCAGATGACTATTGGCCCACCGTGAACGTACTTCCGTTCGCGGATAAAACAGCTTGTAATCGGTTCGCGTCACAATATTTTCTGGCTCAAGAGGTTTGACGAAACTGGGCCAACCCGTCCCTGAATCATATTTGTCGAGCGAAGAAAACAGCGGTTCCCCAGAGACAATATCGACATAGATACCAGGCGCCTTGTTATTATAATAGGCATTTTGAAATGGCGGTTCGGTCCCGTCTTGTTGGGTGACCTTATATTGCATCGGTGTCAGCTTGCGCCGCAATTCGGCATCTGAAGGTTTCGAATAAGGCATGGTATCGGTCATAATGGCAGCCTTGTTGTTTTGAGCGACACGATAAGATGTTTGAAGAGCAGAGTCCTTCCAGGTCTGCAAAAGAAAATTATCCCGCCCCGAACCTTTACGATAGAGTTTATAACGCCACGGATTTTTCTTATAATAGTCCTGGTGATATTCTTCAGCTGGGTAAAAGCCCGTGAACTTCAAAATCTCGGTTTGAATGGGACGGGAAAATTTGCCTGATTTAGCAAGCTCAGCCCGGGATTTTTCCGCAATCTGTCTTTCGGTTTCGTTGGTATAAAAAATCACAGGGCGATATTGTGGTCCCCGGTCAACAAATTGGCCGCCGCCATCGGTTGGATTAATGTGGCGCCAGAAATGATGCAGCAACTGCTCATAGCTCACCCGGCTTGGATCATAGTAGACTTCCACCGTCTCAACATGGCCGGTTTGGCCGCTGGCAACCTGCCGATAGGTTGGGTTTTTCTCACGTCCACCGGCATAGCCGGAAATGGCTTCATAAACACCAGGCAGTTTTTCAAAATCCGCCTCGGTGCACCAAAAACAGCCGCCAGCAAAATAGGCTTTCTTTGCAGTCGCAGGGATGGCTTTTTTCGCCAAAACCGGCGCGGCGGTTGTCAAATTCTGATAGAAAAACAAGACCGCAAGAAGGCTGGCCAGGCCCAGTAAAAACTTTTTCATATGCACGCCACCTTCTCAGCAAAACCATGACAACACCTGAGCTTTCAATCTGAGGTTAGGCGAATTTTATGGCTTGCAAAAGGTCAACTCACCAGGATGTGATGCAAAGTTATACCATCTGCCTTTGAATGATCGGCTCTGAAACCATTACCTGGTTGGATCAGCATCTGATCCCTCAAGGGG
>WGBT01000172.1 GCA_015494185.1 Hyphomicrobiales bacterium
GCGGCGCGCAGCCGGGCCCAGTCGAAATGAGGTGCCGAAAGCGCCCAGCCATAGCCTTTGGCGTCTTCAATGGCATCACCGAAGCGGCTGGCATAGACCAACAGTTTTTTCGGCACACAGCCCCGAATCACACAAGTGCCGCCAACCCGATGTTCCTCGGCAATGGCGACCCGTGCCCCGAATTGAGCGCTCATGCGCGCCGCGCGAACCCCGCCGGAACCGGCGCCGATGACAAAAAGATCATAGTCGTAAACGGTCATCTTCCAACCTATTGGTAAAACACTCTATGAGGGCTAAATGATCAGGCTTCAATAATGCGAACTCCATCCGGGCCGGCGACAATGGCGGCTTTGGCTATTCCCAAAAACAGGCCGT
The DNA here is from genome assembly GCA_015494185.1 of Hyphomicrobiales bacterium. GTDB lineage: Bacteria > Pseudomonadota > Alphaproteobacteria > Rhizobiales > S144-35 > S144-35. The sequence continues at coordinate 376 of WGBT01000172.1, forward strand.
GTTCGATCAAGCCGGGGATTTTGCAGAAATATTGGGCCAGTTTCTCGGCGTCAGGAATCCGGCCATAGTGGCAATCGAGAATATAGTTGCCCCCATCGGTGACGAACGGATCGCCAAAACGGTTTTTTCGCAATTCAATGCGCCCCTCACAACCCGCATCGCGGCCCAGCTTCTCAACAAGGTTGATGGTGGCTTCCAAGCCAAACCGTTCCACCTCGATTGGCAACGGAAACTGGCCAAGCGTTTCGACATGTTTACTGGCATCAGCGATCACCAGCATTTCATCCGAAGCGGTGGCCACGATTTTCTCGCGCAACAAGGCGCCGCCGCCCCCTTTGATCAATTGTAGCTTGTCGTCGAGTTCATCGGCCCCATCGATGGTTAGCTGCAGGTGCGGCAATTCTTCCAGCGTGGCGAGCGGAATGCCCAATTTTTTCGCCTGTTCATGGGTGGCTTCAGAGGTTGGCACACAAAGCACATGCAACCCTGCCTTAACCCGCTCGCCCAGCAAGTCGACAAATTTTGCCGCTGTTGAACCGGTGCCCAAGCCGAGATGCATGCCATCTTTGACATAGTCGAGCGCCTTTTCTGCGGCCATTCGTTTCTGTTCGTCTTGGGTCATACCAGCCTCCAAAAGTCTTCATTTATTCGTATTCTTGCTTGTGCTCGCCCGTCATTTATCGTGTTTGTCTCGTGCTTGCCAGCCCCTTTAGCCATGCGCCCGGAAATGATGGGAAATACCAACCCCAATTTCCAACACCGTGCGATAGGCGGTCTCTATCGGATCGATCAGTTGTCTATTCAATTCCACATAATCATTATCATCTTCGCCGCGATAGGTGGCCTCTTCATCGATGTCATAATCAGCCATTTGGGGCGCTTCGACCGGATAGGATTGCCGCAACATGGCAACCGCCTCATCGATGCGCAGCGACAACACATATTCCATGACCTGTTCCAAGGTGAAATTGTTCTGGGCGGAAAAGGGCGGGATTTGTGCGGCCAGCAGATAGATGTGCTGGATGAGTGCCAACCGAATGGCGTGTAGAATATCGAGTTCATCGCGGCCTTCGTCTTCGCCGAGGCGTTTTTTCAACCCCAGCGCCCCAAACAGTCCGGCTAGATGCACGTCATCTTCACGCAACAGCGTGGCCAGATGCATGATCGCATCATGGCGGGAATCGCCGCGCAGCAAGTCGGCCAGATAGAGACAGGGAGACTTGATATTGTCCTCCATTCCGTTCAATGGCCGGGTCACCCAATAGGCATCGTCAAACAAACTGGCATAGGCCACCAGGGTTTTGATCGATGAGATTTGCCGGGCGCAAGAAACCAGCCGGATGATCCGCTGCATCCGGTCCGATCCGTTGTGGATCTCGACAAACAACTCACGATCATAGCGCACCGAACTGCCAAAACCGGAGATCACATTGAGCAAGAAGCCCATCTGCTGCAAAATCGCATTGTGCGGGATGGCGCGCATGGTGGCAGCAGCGGAACGCTGGTCTTTACCGGTATCGAACTGCCGTTTGGATTTGCGTGAACCGGCTTTCGAAAGCAGCGATACCCCAAGCGCCCCCAAAGCCGCCTGATAGTTTTTATTCTCGAAGAGTTTGGTCTGATAGCTCTTTACCCGCAGGAAATTGTCCATGCTGAAGTCGAAATTTTGATAAAACTTGTCGGCTTTCGGGTCTGGGCTCATATGAAGAGACGTTTCACCTGAAGCCAGCATGGCCGTCATGGTCGCAAGCGCCAGATTGGTTGAGCCAAAAAACACATAGCCATCGCCGCCCTGAAAACTGACCTCGTGATGCAGCTTGAACCCCCGCTCTTGATAAAGCTGACGAACCCAAGGGGAGAGCACATATTTGAAACGGTCATCGAGCCCCCCGGGATGGGCGCCGCGGCCCATGGATTCGCCGTGGGTGTCGAAAATCAACACCTCGATGTCTTGCAAGCCGGCATTTTTCAAGACCAAAGACAGTTTGCTTTGCAACCGCTCAATGGCCAGGGCGGCCGGAATTTGCCCCAAAAAACGCCCCGCATCGGAAAAACCGGCTTGGATGCAAAGCCGGCCGCGGCGGCGAATATAGGCGCGATAACTTTCCGTTTTGAGCAGGAAGGCGATCACTTGATCACCATTGTCAAGCGCGGTTTCCGTCTCAAAGAGAGGCGAGATGTCAACCTGATCCTGAATGCCGAACAAGGTGGCGAAGTAAAGCGCGGCCAGTACTGTAAAGGGATGCTCGGTCTCGGCGATGAGCAGGCGGATGGGCTGGGTGCCATCGATATGTTTAAGGATTTGCGCGATCACCTGAACCTGACGAATGGCGGTGGCGCGTTCGATATCGATGGAGGCGAAGTTGATTGTTTTAGGCTCGCAGCGCAAAATCATCTTGTCAAGACGGTTGAGCAGAACGCGGCTTGATAGATCGGTCATATTGGCGCGGCCAAATTGTTTGCGGATGGCATTATGTAATTGCATGGCGTTGATGCGAAAATGCATCGCCGCGGTGCCCAGGCCGAATTGATTGAGACGAGCGCGTAAGGCGACGAGCTCAGCCATGGCTTGCGGATTTGAGGCTGCGGCCTCAATGGCGGTGGTCAGAGGAGGCTGTAACGCCTTTAGATCATTGTGGATTGCAGCCTTTGATGATTGCGCAGTGACCAGATTGGCGGCTTGTGAAACCGTCTCGGGCGTTTTGGGGTCTTGGCCGAATTTGCTGACCTGTTGAGCGGTGATCTCTTGAGCATCTTCAAGAAGCCGTTGAATGGTCTTGAGCGCCTCTTGCAC
>WGBT01000173.1 GCA_015494185.1 Hyphomicrobiales bacterium
CCTTTGGCGGTCCTTGACAAACCAGCTGAAAATGCCAGTGTCTCATCATGGAATGCAAGGACGGGTGTGGACGAGAAGATTGCAATCAATCCGCCACTTTCTGTCAGGTTGCCGTTAATCTTCCCTCCCATGTTTGCACAACATGATCATACGCGCATCGGCATCAGCACATAAAGCGGGACCACACCATCAGGGGGAGCCTCACTTTCACGCACCAAGATCGGCGCCCCTGGATCGGAGAACAAAAAATGGGCCTCGCTGTCCTCAAGCTGGGCGGCGACATCGAGCAGATAGCGGGCGTTGAAACCAATTTCCAAAGCCGGGGCGTTATACTCAACGGTGATCTCTTCTTCGGCGCTGCCACTATCGGGGTTGTGGACGGAAAGATTGAGCGAACCATCGTTCAAGCTCAGTTTCACCGCCCGGCCCTTTTCCCCGGCCAAGGTCGATACCCGGTCAAGCGCGGCAGAAAAATCGGCAACCGGCACGGTCATGGCCTTGTCGTTGCCATAAGGGATCACCTTGACATAGTCGGGGAAGGTGCCCTCGATCAGTTTCGAGGTCAGCACCACATTGCCCGCCGTAAACCGGATCTTTTTGTCGGAAAGCTGAACTTTGACCGCCAGTTCGGCCGCCTCGACAATACGGTGAAGTTCAAAGACGGTCTTACGAGGGATGATGATGCCAGGCATATTTGCCGCCCCTTCGGGTAACGGCATTTCGGCCTGGGCCAAACGGTGCCCATCGGTGGCGACCGCTCTTAACACGGTGGTGTCGCTGCCGTCTGCGGCGGGGGCGGCGTGGAGGTAAATCCCATTCAAATAATAGCGCGTCTCTTCGTTTGACATGGCGAAACGGGTTTTTTCGATCAACGCCTTCAGATCGCGGGCCAAAAGCTCGAACTGCTCGGTCAGCTGTTCCGCCGCCAGTGCTGGAAAATCGTCAGGAGAGAGCACTTGCAGCGCGAATTGAGCCCGTCCCGAACGCAATTTCATTTGCCCATGGGCTTGATCCAGGCTCAATTCCACCTGGGCGCCATCGGGCAATTTCCGGACGATATCATTGAGCACATGGGCCGGCACCGTGGTTGCCCCCGGCTGGGTGGTCTGCGCCTCGATGGTTTCGACCACTTCGATGTCAAGATCGGTCGCAGTCAGCAGGAGTTGACCATCAGGTGAGGCCCGTAACAGCACATTCGACAAGATTGGAATCGTATTGCGCCGCTCAACGACGCTGGTGACATGGCCAAGTGCCTTCAAAAGCGCATTTCGTTCGGTGATCAACTGCATTGTTTTCTTCGCTTACGGATAAAAGCCCGGCTCTGTCTAACCCTCCGCCAGTGGCTGATCGTGGCTTTGTCATGAGATGTCATGTCGCCAGTATAAAGTATAAGAAAGTGTTGCCGTCGCGGCGTCAAGTTTTGCAGTGGTTGGCAGGCGGTTTCGCTGTTTATAAAGTCGATCATCTTTATTTGATAATACGGAATAATAACACGGAAGATGCCGGTCTTGTGTCAGGCCCGGCATCTTCGCTGCTCATCCTGGTGGGGCTTACAGGCTCCCCACAATTAGGGTAAGATCAATCACAGAGCAGCCGTGTCAGCAGCTGGATCTCATCACGCAGATTGCGGTCTTCGGCCATCAATTGCTTGACTTTGTTGATGGCATGGATCACGGTCGTATGGTCGCGGCCGCCAAATTTGCGGCCAATCTCTGGCAGGGAACGTTTCGTTAGTTCTTTGGCCAGATACATGCCAATCTGACGGGGCCGAACGATAGAGCGTGTCCGTCTGGCTGAAAGTAAATCATTGCGTGAGATATTATATTGTTTGGAGATCAGCCGCAGGATATTGTCGATCTTGACCACCCGCATATTCTGACCACCCGACAAGCTGCGAATCACATCTTCGACCGTATCGATCGTGATTCGTTCTCCAGCGATAAGCCGTGCCTTGAAATTTTTAATGGCCCCTTCAAGCTCGCGCCCGCTTTGGGTCAATTTGGTTGCGATCAGTTTCAACCAGTCGTCAGGCAGATTGAAATCAGGATTGTTCTGGCGTTCAATTTCCACATGACGGCGCAAGATCTTCAGCCGCAGATCAAAATCAAGGGGATTGATTTCAACGATCAAGCCACCAGCCAACCGCGAACGAATGCGTGGATCAAGCCGTTCCAGATGCGATGGTGGCCGATCGGCAGCAACGACAACTTGTTTGCCAGCCTCAATAAGGGCGTTCAAAG
>WGBT01000174.1 GCA_015494185.1 Hyphomicrobiales bacterium
GGCTCGGAGATGTGTATAAGAGACAGAAACGGATCATGGCCCTTGAGGAGGCTGCCTTTCTTAAGGAGCTGACCCGGCGTTTTGGCCACAAGCTGGGGATTTTGCAATTGGCGGGGCCACGGCAAAGTTGGCCGCTCAGCCTGATCATGGCGCGCGATTTCACCGCCAACCGGTTGGCGCTGATCGGAGATGCGGCCCATGGGGTGCATCCCATTGCCGGGCAGGGATTGAATATTGGTTTGCGTGATGTTGCGGCTCTTGTTGAGGTGATTGCCGAGACCGCTCGTCTTGGGTTGGATATTGGCGGAGCTGTGGCGCTGGAACGCTACCAACGCTGGCGGCGGTTCGATGCTGCGAGTTCCGCCTTTGTCATGGATGCACTCAATCGCCTTTTTTCCAATGATTTCGACCCCTTGCGGCTGTTGCGTTCGACCGGTTTGGCATTGGTTGACCGGCTGCCGGGCCTCAAACAGCACTTGGTCAATGAGGCCGCGGGCTGTACCGGCGAGCTGCCGCGTTTGCTTAAGGGTGAGCCAGTTTGATCCCGAAGTGCGGCTTCGGTGGCGCCGTTCCATGCCATCCCAAGAGCCTTCCAATATATCTCCACAGGCTTCTAATCGCGCCGCTTCAGGGTGAGGGTGGTCCAGTCATCGAGGTTATAGGTTGCCATTGGGATAAAACCGAAATTCCGAAACCGGGCGAGAAGGCCGCGGGTTTGGCAACGGGTAAGCCCGGACAACACCAAATAGCTGCCCAGATGCGTCGCCTGGCGGAAAGCAGGGGCCAGTGTTTTCAAGGGGGCGGCCAGAACATTTGCAATGATCAGATCAAAGGGCATGGCGGTGCGGATGATGGGTTGTTCAAAGCCCGCCGCTGCAACGATTCGCAGCCGGCCCAGGCGGCCCAGGCAGCCATGGGCGCCGTTGAGGCGGGCATTGTGACGGGCGATGGCCACCGCGACCGGGTCAATATCAGCGGCCAGGATCGAAGCTTGAAAAAGCCGGGTGCTGGCAATCGCCAAAATACCGGTTCCCGTGCCAAGATCGAAAATTTTACGGATGCGCGGACGGCTGGAGGCGCGCGCCAATTGTTCGAGCGCCAAAAGACAGCCGCAGGTGGTGCCATGATGGCCGGTGCCAAAGGCCTGTGCCGCATCGATTTCAATACGATCTCTGAACCCGCGCAAGGCGGTCCGGTGATGCCCTGCCAGGTTATGGCCCTTTCGATCATGGCGGCCATGAATGAGAAACCGGCCAGCGCGAACCGGCGCCAAACCTTGTTGGGACTTGGCCACCCAATCCTGAGGTTTGATCATTTCGGGGGTAAAGCGGTGCAACGCCAAATCGGGAAAGCGGGTTTCCAAGGTCTTCTGAAGCCTTTGCGCGGCGGGCAAATCCGGCAGATAAAGGGCCAAGACTTCTTCCGCTTGTTTGGGATTTTGTGCCTCACTCTGGGTTAGGCTGAGGGCCGAAAAGGGTGGTTCGGGAAGGCTGTCGAGATAGTCATAGAGCCGGCCTGCCTGATCGGCACGGAGGCGGAAAGAAAGCAGATACATGATAGCAGACGCCTTTGTCATTGAGCGCTTGGTCTTCCCCTATCCCTTTGAAGGTCCCTCATAAATTGCACGGGATACGAGTCAAGGTTGGTTGGATGGCGTTGATGTAAGGTGTAATACCAGCGGGATTTATCATTGACCCCTGACGTTTTTCGTATCCCTTTGAACTTTTTGCGTTGATTGAACGGTATGCGAATGAAAGTCAGGGACCGTTGGTATAAAATTACAAAACCTAACCACAAGAGGCCAACAAAGAGCGCTTCCACTTTCTTAGCCAACGTCCAAACCTGTCCTTGCATTCCATGGTGAGCGTTTTTGCATTTTCCCAAACTTTGTCAAGGGTGAAACCGCTTCGCGGCCGCTACAAGCGGAGCGTGGAGTGCCACAGGCACGACAGGGGCCTAAAAATGACGGCCCTTGACAAAGTTTGGGAAAATGCCACTGTCGCACCATGGAATGGAAGGGCGGATCTGCCCCTGTTTGCAGGGGGATTGATTTTTGTATATAAATGCAAGCGGTTCCTGAAGCTAGATTTTCTTGCCCTTGAGAGGTGAAAGTGAGAGGTGAAAGCGCCTCAGCACCCTATTGTGTCCTTGCTCCCTTGCCCCCTTGTCCCCGGTGTTGGAAAACAGAAAAGCTAGATTTCCTGATCCTCGGTGGCGGAGGTCATCGTCTTGGCACTCTCTTCAAGGGCCGTTTCCCATAGGCGTTGCAACTGGGTGCAGGCATCTTGCGGCGACAGGGAGCGCAGCCGGCCGTCATTGTCGGCATAAACCAGCCCATCGGCGGTCAATCGATCAAGAGCGTCACGCAAATCGAAATTGATGAAAATCGCAAAATGATCGGATAAATATTGCTCGATCTGACGTTTCAATTCGTCCAGCTCCCGTTGCAAGGTCGGGCGTACGGCGAGAAAATAATATAACAGCATTTCTTCCTTGACATCCTCTTCTCCCGCCCGGTCGACAAGCAGGGTCAGGACACCGCGATTGTCGGCAAGGGAGTGGAAATAAAGCCGTTGCGCCAGCTTCAACATATATTTGTTGCGCTTGCTGATATAATCCTTGACCTGTTTGTAGATCACCCCGGCAAGCCCGCCAATGGCCAGCGCCGCTCCGATCGGGTTGGTGAAAATGGCTTGCGCTGTCAGCTTGGTGGCCGAGCCGGCAATACTGCCAATCGCGCCGCCCCCCGCGGTTGCGCCAAGTTTGATCTTGTCAAACAGGTTCAACTGAACATCGGTATTGGGGAACAGCATTTGCAGATCGGTCTGCGGGATATTCTTGAAGACTTTGAGATAGATATAGTCGCCCGAACGGTCGCCGGGGATATTGGCACGATATTTCTCCAGCAATTTCTCGGCCTTGGCGCGGCTGACCCCTTCGCGAACCATGATTTCCCGTAGCCGTTCCTCTCTTGGCTTTAACTTCAAGAGCAGAAACAACCGTTTATAAATGGGGACTTTCATTTCGGTGCGGCCCATCACCCAGTTCCAAAGCCCCCCGCGTTTCATGTTTTCCACATCGGCCCCGCGGCGGTACAAAAGCAGTTCCTCATATTCGTCGACATCGACCTTCAGTGTCAGACCATGGGGCGAATAATGGGTGAGGATCTTGCTCAACTCGTCTTCGCTGATACGTTCATAATTGGCGCGCTCCAACAAGGCGGTGACGGCTCGCACCAGACAACGTTGTTTATTGTCACGTTCATCATCGCCATATTGCAAGACCTTGATCGTGTCGCGGTCTGGCGAAAAGGGCATATAGCACTCTTTGAGCTCGGTAAGCCGTTCACGATAGCGATGATGACGCCAAACGGAAAGATAGCCAAAAGCCTTTTGCAGCAATAAAGCATCACCTCCAGCCTCACGCTCGGTTTGCAAGATGCGGTCTTCCAGCGCCGCCCGGGTGATCGGGATGAAACGTTCTTTGGTTGAAAGTTGCTCGAATTTTTTCGGTTCAAACTGCATGACTAACAGACACTAAATAGAGTAGAAAGGACACAATACAAAGACACTCGAATATACAAGAAGATACTCGAAAATGCAGCAGAGGCGCCTGGACCGGTATTCAATGGCGTTCAATGAAAGAGGCCATGACCCGTTTGCGTCCAGCTTTTTCAAAATCAATCGTTAACTTATTAGCATCAATTGCGATGATTTTTCCATAGCCGAATTTGATATGAAAGACCCGCTCACCAAGGCGATAGTCCGAACCGGGGTTTTCCGTGATATCTATCGCTGTTGCCTCGATTATTTGGGGGCTGTTTTTATGTTGCTTGGAGCTTTGCCGCCGGTTGGAGGAGCGGGTTTGCCAAGTGACTGTAGCAGCAGAAGCACCAGCGCCCTGAAAGCCGCTTTCGCCCGTGGCGGGGGCGGCGTGTTCCCATGGCAATTCATCGATAAAACGTGAGGGGATGCTTGCCTGCCAGCGCCCATGCACCTGACGGTTTTGGGCGAAACTGATTTTTGCGCGCCGCCGCGCCCGGGTCAGGCCCACATAGGCAAGCCGGCGTTCTTCTTCCAATCCCGCCTGGCCGTTGTCTTCTAGGGTGCGTTGATGAGGAAACAGCCCCTCTTCCCAGCCCGGCAGGAAGACGGTCTGAAATTCCAGCCCCTTGGCGGAATGCAGCGTCATCAGATTGACACTGTCGCCATGATCGGCGGTTTCGGCATCCATCACGAGCGCAACATGTTGCAAAAAGCCTGCAAGCGAATCAAAATCCCCCATGAAACGAACGAGCTCTTTCAAATTCTCAAGCCGGGAGGTGGCGGTGGGAGATTTGTCTTTCTGCCACATCGCTGTGTAGCCGGATTCATCCAAGACGAGCTCGGCCAGTTCGGTATGGGGAAGTTCTTCGAGCAGCCCCCGCCAATGCTCGAATTGCGCCAACAGTCCTGCCAGCGCCCGGCGTGTCTTGGGGCGAAGCTCTTCCGTTTGGCATAGCTCTTGTGCGGCCCGAAACAGTGACAGGTTCTGGCGCCGTGCATATTCGTGCAGCAGCTTGACAGTGGTCTCGCCAAGCCCGCGTTTAGGGGTATTGATGATGCGCTCAAACCGCAAATCATTGTCTGGATTGAGCAGCACATCGAAATAGGCAATAGCGTCCTTGATCTCCAAGCGCTCATAAAAGCGAGGGCCGCCAATGACCCGGTAACTGAGCCCCAAGGTCATGAACCGGTCCTCGAAGGCGCGCATCTGAAAACTGGCGCGCACCAGAATGGCAATGTCATTGAGGGCATGCCCCTGACGCTGTAAGGCTTCGATATCCTCGCCAATAAGACGGGCTTCCTCAGCATCATCCCAAACCCCGGCGACAACGACCTTTTCGCCGTCTTCATCTTCCGTAAACAGGGTTTTGCCGAGCCGTTCCCGATTATGGGCGATCAGACCGGAGGCGGCGCCGAGAATATGCCCTGTGGAGCGGTAATTCTGCTCCAGACGAATCACCTTGGCGCCGGGAAAATCCATCTCAAAGCGAAGAATATTGTCGACTTTGGCGCCACGCCAGCCATAGATCGACTGATCATCATCGCCAACACAGCAGATATTGGGGCGGGTGCCATCGGTCTTTTGCCCCAGCAGCCGCAGCCACAAATATTGCACCACATTGGTGTCTTGATATTCATCGACCAGAATATATTGGAAGCGGCGTTGATATTCCGCCAGTACGTCGGGGTTTTCCTGAAACAGCCGCAAACATTCCAAAAGCAGATCCCCGAAATCGACGGCGTTTAATTCTTTGAGGCGGTTTTGATAGGCGGCATAAAGCTCAGCGCCTTTTCCAGCAGCAAAACCATAAGCCTCGCCGGCGGGAATTTTTTCAGGGGTAAGCCCCTCATTTTTCCAGCGATCTATCAGGGCTGCCAGTTGCCGGGCGGGCCAGCGCTTGGAATCGAGGCCGGCGGCTTCGATCACCTGTTTCAACAGGCGTAGCTGATCATCGAAATCGAGGATGGTGAAGCCGGGTTTGAGGCCGACCAGTTCGGCATGGCGGCGCAGGATCTTGACGCCGATGGCATGAAAGGTGCCAAGCCAGGGCAAGCCGTCATTGCGGGGGGCGATGGTTTGGCCTTGTTCCTCGATCAAGGCTTCGACACGTTGTTTCATTTCGTGCGCGGCCTTGTTGGTGAAGGTGACCGCCAAAATCCGGTAAGACGGCGCCCGGCCGGTGTTCAGGATATAGGCGATGCGCCGGGTCAGAACGCGGGTTTTGCCGGTGCCGGCGCCAGCCAACACCAGCACCGGCCCGTCTACGGTTTCAACCGCCTCACATTGTTGCGGATTGAGTCCGCTCAGCACCGCGGCAGCCGCCGGAGACAGGCGCTGTGTTGACGCCGCCAGCGCCTGTTGGGCCAAAGAAGCCCGCTGGGCTGTTGGCGAGAGGGGGCTTGCCGGTTCGCCAAAAACCGGCTCGTCAAAAAAAGGAATTTCTTCGCTTGCGGCCTCATGTGAACCGGCCGCTGTTTTTCTGGATATCTGTGCCATGGGTTAAGAGATATACCATGGATGAGAACAAAAAAAGACCCCGGGCGAATTTGTGCCCGGGGTTTTTAGGTGGAAGGATACGTGAAGCTTTTCGCATCATCGTCAAAGGAAGCCGTGTCTAAGCCAATGATCCGATATGTGAGGTCGGCATGGGGAGGGGATCTGCTGTTTGGCTTTGTTGTTGACGGGCTGCCAACGGGCGCCGGGGGGCGGTATTTGCCGCATTGTCGTTGGCCCCCTTGGCGGCAAGAGCCGGTATCGGGGGCAAGTGATGAACCCGGCGACCGGCGATGTGTTCGGCCTGTGGGTTGGCAACCGTGGGAAGCTTCACGCGAGCTTGTATGAATTTATCGATATGAGGCCAGATTCCAGCCCGGAACAGCCCCGTATGTCCAACATTCGCCATGCGGATCATTTCCTTGGGCGTTACCGCGGCTTGGAACAAACGTTCGCCAAGTTCGATCGGGATGAGCTTGTCGCGGGTGCCGTGAACGATCATCAAGGGCGCATTGATCTGTTTGATGTAGTCGATCGAGGGATATTTATCGTTGATGAAAGCCCCCACTGGAAACAGCGGATACATCAATTTGCCAACGGCCACAATCGAGGTGAACGGGGCTTCGAGCACCACGGCGGCGGTCTGCCGCCGGGCGGCCAGTTGGGTGGCAACACCTGTGCCAAGCGATTCACCGTAAGCTACGATTTCATATTCTTTCAGACCAAGCATCCGCAGATAGTCATAGGCCGCCACAGCATCGGCAATGTTGCGCGGTTCAGTCGGGCGGCCTTCACTGCCCCCATAACTGCGGTAGCTGAGCATGAAGAGCCCATAGCCGCTGCGCGTGATCTGCTTGATGCGATCGCGGCGCACGGCCAAGTTGCCTTTTTTGCCATGAAAGTAAAGCAGCGTTGGTTTGCCGGGCTCGGCACGCTTGTACCACGCAATGAGTTTGGTGCCATCCTTGGCTTCAAGGGTTAATTCCCGCAAGCCATCGACACCGATGGTTTCAGGGTTTACGCGGGTCCGGTCCGGGGCATACATGATTCGTCGTTGAAAGGCATAAACTGTCATGCCGGCAACAACATACAAAATGAAGAGCCACGCCAAACCATTGGCGATTATATTGATCATTTTTGACTCCTAACCCCTGGAAACAACAAATTTAAAACTGTGGGACTGAAGCGAATGACTTGATCGTAATCTGTCACTTATAATTCATGTCTACTCAACAGTACATCGAAAAATATTATGAATTCTTGAATTTTATTAAAATTATCAAGAATGTTGTCGCCTGTTTTCAATCATTCCATGATTGCAAAGACGCCGGGTTGTTTTCTCACCAAAGTTCCTTCACTGTGCTTGTGTCGTGCCAAGTCTCA
>WGBT01000175.1 GCA_015494185.1 Hyphomicrobiales bacterium
GGCAGCCTCGGCCAGTTGCTTCATACGCCTGGTGAGAGGCGAAAAACGGCGGTTGAACCCCACCATCAGCAGCGGCGCTTTCCCCGCTTTTGCCAATGCGGCATATTTCTGCTCGATCTCATCGAGCTCTTGCAAGGTCAGGCACAAAGGCTTTTCAACAAAGACATGTTTGCCCGCCTCAAGCGCCCGCAGCACATAGCCCGCATGGCTGTCATGACGGGTGGTGATCACCACGGCCTGCGTTTGATCATCGGCAAAGATTGTATCCGGATCGGTCGTGGTTTCCGCAAAGCCATATTTGCGCCCGGCATGAAGGCCGCTGACCCCGGCACTTGAGGCCACGCTTTGCAAGACTGCTCCCGCCGCCTTAAAGGCCGGAATCAAAACCCCGGTGGCATAGTTGCCGGCACCAATAAAGCTTATCGCCGCACGGCCCGGTTTGATCCTGCCTGCCTTAAGCGGCACGCGGTGCTGCCGGCTCTTGTCAACCCCGCCGCCTTCTGAACGGGGATATTCCAGCAATATGCCCAGCGAAGGCTCCGCCCCGCCCACAATCTCATAGGCCTTTTTGGCCTCCTCAATGGCAAAGCGGTGCGTGATCAGCGGCTTCATGTCCAGCCGGCCGGCAGCCATCATGTCAAGTACGGCCTCGAAATTGCGCTGCTCGGTCCAGCGCACGAAGCCCACCGGATAATCATGCCCTTTGTCTTCATATTCAGGATCATAACGCCCCGGCCCATAGGAGCAGGAGACCTGAAAACTCAGTTCCTTTTCATAAAAGTCGGCCCGCGACAGTTCCAGCCCCGTCACCCCCACCAGCACGATGCGTCCGCGCTTGCGGCACATCTTGGCCGCCTGATGAACCGGCTCGGAAGATTTGGTGGAGGCGGTGATCAGCACGGCATCCATGCCGCGTCCCCGTGAGAAGCTTTCAGCCACAGCAACCGGATTTTCCCCAGCGGAAAGATCGACCGTTTCGGCGCCAAACTGGCGGGCCAGCTTGAGCCGCGCCGGATCAGGATCAATGCCCAGCACCCGGCAGCCCTGGGCCCGCAGCAATTGCACCGTGACAAGACCGATCAATCCCAGCCCGGTCACCGCCACCGCCTCGCCCAAAGTGGGAGCTGCCAGCCGGATGCCCTGCAAGGCAATGGCTCCGATCACCGTGAAGGCAGCGCTATCATCATCGACGTCATCAGGAATTTTGGCACAGAGATTTTGCGGCACAACCACAATTTCGGCATGTTTACCATTAGACGCCACCCGGTCACCGGGGGCAAAACCACTCACCCCCGCGCCCACTTCAAGCACCACCCCCACATTGCAATAACCAAGCGGCAAAGGCTGGTCGAGCTTGTTGCGCACCGCCTCAAGGGTTGGCGCCAAACCATCGGTTTTGACCTTTTCCAGCACCTGCCGTACCTTGTCGGGCTGCTGCCGTGCCTTGCCGATCAGACCGGCCTGGCCAAAATCCACCAGCATGCGTTCAGTCCCGCTTGAAACCAGCGTGCGTGTGGTGCCAATCAGCAAATGCCCGGGCCTGCCTCGAGGGGCTGGAACCTCGGCAATCTCGGTCTCACCATTTTTCAGGTCTTGCAGGATTTGTTTCATTGAAGAATTAACTTATCCCCCCCTTTTCATAGCCCCCTATCATGGCCTTGGGCATTAAACAAGCAAAACTGGAGAAAACGGGAATGGAAGAGACGGCGAATTTGAAATTGCCTTATATTGCAGCGGCACAAGCCCAGAAACATGTAACCCACAATGAGACAATACGGGCACTTGACGCGATTGTCCAGACGGGCGTGCTGGACAAGGATTTGACGTCTCCACCGGGCACGCCCGCTGATGGCGATTGTTATATCGTTGCAGCAGGCGCGACAGATGCATGGACAGGCTTTGATGGTCAGCTTGCGGCTTGGCAGGACAATGCCTGGATGTTTTACCAGCCCCGTGCTGGCTGGCGGGCATGGGTCATCGATGAAGGACAACTTTACATTTATAACGGCAGCAGCTGGCAAGTTTTCCCGGGTGGCACATCTGTGTTGCTCAATTCTTCTCCCAACGGGGCCGAAACACGCTTTGCAATTGCTGAAGAAGAGCTAACATTGTCTGGCGCCTTCGTGGAAAGCTCCATCACCATTCCCGACCGTGCCATTGTTTTTGGGGTTTCCACTCGAACGACACAGGCCATTACCGGCGCCACATCCTATGATTGTGGCATTGCCAGCGAGATCAACAAATATGGCGGCTTACTTTCAACAGCACTGGGAGCAACCAATTCCGGCGTAACCGGCCCCACAGCCTTCTATGCCCCAACCCCCATTCGCATAACGGCCAACGGCAGTGATTTCACCGGTGGCAAGGTGCGCATCGCCATTCATTACATGCTGTGCAATACCCCAACATCATAGGAAGGTTCATAATGTCAGGAACAACTTCAGGTGTTGATTTTTCGCATTCAGGTGATGGTATTCATATGAAGCTTTATCGCGGCAAGACCCTCAATTTCGAGATCATATGGGGCGGCAGCACACCAATCGATGTCAGCGGCTATGAAGCATCCTTACAAATCAGAGATCTGAATAATGCGCTTATGTTGGAAATGAGTACCGCCAACGGCAAGATCACTGTCGGCGGAACTGATGGCAAATTCACCTTTTCGGCCAGCTCCAGCGAAACCAGCACTATCAACAGTGTCGGCAAATGGGAACTGGAACTGACCGCCCCGGGGGGAGATGTTTACCGGGCCCTTTCGGGAACACTGACCCCAATCG
>WGBT01000176.1 GCA_015494185.1 Hyphomicrobiales bacterium
AAAATACCGGTTCCCGCTTGAAGGGCTTGTGCTTTAGGCTGAGACTTCGGCATGAGCTTTGTCTTTTGAGGCTTGCTGGCGCATTTCTTTTTGCACTTTTTCAAAGGCGCGAACCTCGATTTGCCGGATGCGTTCGCGGCTGACGCCAAACTCTTGTGACAATTCTTCCAGCGTCATCGGCTCCTCTGAAAGCCGCCGGGCCTCGAAGATGCGTTTTTCACGCTCATTGAGCACCTTCATTGCCTCATGCAGAAGTTTCCGCCGGTAATCCAATTCTTCCCGGTCGCCAAGGGCGGTTTCCTGGTCGGCTTTTTCATCCACCAGCCAATCTTGCCATTCGCCGGAATTGTCGGCGTCAGCGCGCACACTGGCGTTAAGGGAACTGTCGCCGGCCAGACGCCGGTTCATGGAGATCACATCTTCTTCTGTGACGCCCAATTTGCTGGCGATTTTCTTGACATGATCGGGATGCAAATCCCCATCGTCGAAGGCGCGGAGCTGGCCCTTGATTTTGCGTAAATTGAAAAACAGTTTTTTCTGGCTTGCCGTGGTGCCCATCTTGACAAGGCTCCAGGAGCGCAAAATATATTCTTGTATGGCGGCTTTGATCCACCACATGGCATAGGTGGCGAGCCGAAAGCCTTTGTCGGGATCAAAGCGTTTCACCGCCTGCATCAGACCTACATTGCCTTCTGAGATGATTTCGCTGATGGGCAGGCCATAGCCGCGATAACCCATGGCGATTCGTGCCACGAGGCGTAAATGTGACGTCACCAGTTTATGGGCCGCTTCGGGGTCTCCCGTTTCCTGCCAGCGCTTGGCGAGCATGAATTCTTCACGCGGCTCAAGCATGGGAAATTTGCGGATTTCTTCCAGATATCTCGACAGTCCGCCCGCTGTTGAGACCGATGGCAATTGCTTGCTCATGACCCTCTCACTCTCTCATTTTGAGGAGGAAAACCCAGATGCCCCCTCTGACCTATGGGGGCATCTGCTGATTACGATTTCAGATTGACGCTAAAACCTCTGCCAGCCAAGGAATCCCTCTGTTGATGTAATGGAAAATGCTAAGAACAAATCACGGCGAAGTCGTGGCAAGACCCCCAATGCCGTCATATTTTCGGCATCTTCGCAAAAAATCTAAACATCAACATATTTAGTTATTAACTATTTTTAGTTTTTCAAGGGCTTGCAGAAGCGCGGCGAAATCTTGTGGCGGGGGGCTTTCAAAACCCATTTGTTGCCCGGTTCGTGGATGGATGAAATCGAGCTTATAAGCATGCAGGGCTTGGCGGCGGAAAGCTTGCACGGTCTGTTTGATCCCATCTGGCAATAGATTGCTTTTTGAGGAAAATCCCGGTCCATAAAGGGGATCACCAAGCAATGGGTGGCCAAGATGGGCCATGTGAACCCGAATCTGGTGGGTGCGGCCGGTGAAAAGACGGCAGCGGATCAGGCTGATCGTGGCGTGGGGGTGAGCTTGGCAAAGAGATTGTGGGGCTGATGGGGCGAATTGTTGCAGAACCTCATATTCGGTGATGGCGGGTTTGCCATGGGCTTGCACCACGGCCATTTTCTGGCGATTTGAGCGTTTGCGCGCCATTTCGGTTTCAATACGCCCCTTGGCAAGCCGTGGCGCTCCCCAGATCAAGGCCAGGTAACGCCGGTCCAGTCCGCCATTTTCAGGCGTTGAGCGGCCATGATCGGCGAATTGTTTCGAAAGGTTACGATGTGCGAAGTCATTTTTAGCCACCACCATCAGCCCGCTGGTATCCTTGTCGAGGCGATGCACGATGCCGGGGCGGCGCACGCCGCCAATCCCTGACAGGCTGTCGCCGCAATGATGGATCAAAGCGTTGACCAGCGTGCCGTTCCAATGCCCTGCCGCCGGATGCACCACCAGGCCGGCAGGTTTGTCGATTACAACCACATCGTCATCTTCAAAGACGATCGCAAGGGGGATGGCTTCCGGCTTGGGAATGGCAGGTTCGGCCTCAGGAACGGTGATCTCGATCATCTCGCCGGGTTTGACCCGATGGTTGGGCTCGACTATCTTGACCCCGGCGGCCTTGACCTGCCCGGCTTTGACCAATGCCTTGATCCGGGTGCGGCTGAAACCCTCAAGGCGTTGCGCCAGAAAACGGTCGATCCGTTCCCCGGCTTGTTCTTCGGCAACGGCAAACCGGTAATGACCGGCTTCAGTTTGGGGGCCAAGTTGGGGGGTGTTTTCTTCCATACCTTCTTCATTGACGGCAACAGGAATAAAGATCAAGAGCTTATGAACGATGATCCCAAACGGCCTGCGCTTTCGGCTGATGATGTGCCCCTGGAAGGCTCGGTATTGACCCCGGCACAGGTTCGCAAATTGAAAGTGGTGGTGATTGGTATGGGGATTTTACTGCTGGTTGGTTTTGCCGTGGTCATCATCACCATCGTTTATCAGGCTTCGCAACTCGGTAACAAGAAAACCGGGCAAAAGACCAAGCCGCCTGCTGTGGCCGTTGCCGGCACGGTTGGCGCGCATGCCCATGCCGTGTTTTCAGCGGCGCAATTGCGGGCGCGATATGGCGCGAAAGCCACCGTTCCCGTGCAGCTTGGGACATTGCCCATGGGGGCTGAAATCATCTCGGCACAGCCTGCCGACAAGACCTTTATCGTCACCTTGCGGGATGCCGGCGGGCTGAGCCTTTTGCAATATGATTTGACCAGCTGGGAACTGATAAGTATCACCCGGCTGGCAAGGCCAGCGGAATAGATCCCGGAAGCCTTTAAGAGCTCGAAGCCTTTGCCATCTTCGACCGCGCGATAGAAAGAGGCCCTGGCCTCAATCGAGCCAATCAGGGGCGGGTAAGCCCTGCGCGCGAAGGAAATCGGGATTGTAAAGCCGACTCATATAACGGGTGCCGAAATCGCACAAGACGGTGACGATGGTATGGCCCGGCCCCAAATCCTGCGCCAGCCTGATGGCGCCGGCAACATTGATGCCGCTGGAGCCGCCCAGACACAACCCTTCTTCCTTCAATAGATCAAACAAAATCGGCAGTGCTTCTTCATCGCGGATCTGATAGGCCGTGTCCACTTCCACCCCTTCCAAATTGGCGGTGATCCGGCTTTGGCCGATACCTTCGGTGATCGAACTGCCAGAGGCTTTGAGCTTGCCATTTTTGTAATATTCATAAAGTGAGGCGCCCATTGGATCGGCGATTCCAATGGTGATCTTGGGATTGCGCTCTTTGAGAGCGAGGGAAACCCCGCCAAGGGTGCCCCCGGTGCCAACCGCGCAAATGAAGGCATCGATCTTGCCGCGGGTCTGACGCCAAATCTCTGGTGCCGTGGTTTCGATATGCGCCTGGCGATTGGCAATATTGTCAAACTGGTTGGCCCAAATCGCCCCGTTTTTCTCGCTCGCAGCCAATTCCTCTGCCAGCCGTCCGGAATATTTCACATAGTTGTTGGGATCGCTATAGGGGACGGCCGGCACCTCGATCAGCCGCGCCCCGGCCAGCCGCAACAGGTCTTTCTTTTCTTGTGATTGAGTTTCAGGGATGACGATCACCGTCTTAAAGCCAAGCGCATTGCCGATGAGCGCCAGCCCAATACCGGTATTGCCCGCGGTGCCTTCGACAATCGTGCCGCCGGGTTGCAAAAGGCCGCGGTCCATTGCATCGCGGATGATCCCAAGGGCGGCACGGTCCTTGATCGATTGGCCGGGATTGAGAAATTCCGCCTTGCCGAGGATCAAACACCCCGTCTGGCGCGATGCCTGACGTAATTTGATCAGTGGCGTGTTGCCAATCGCCTTGATCAACCCGCGTGGATTGCGCAGCCGTGCCCGGCGGGTTTTGGCCGCGTGTTTTTGTGGGGGCTTTACCATTGACTTATTTATAAAATCTATTGCTGGCCTAAAGACAGGGCCTCAACCTTTCGTCCAAACCTGTCCTTGCATTCCATGGTGAGCGTTTTTGCATTTTCCAATCATTTGTCAAGGGTGGAACCGCTTCGCGGCCGCCTTTGGTGGCCCTTGACAAATGATTGGAAAATGCCAGGGTCTCATCATGGAATGTAAGGACGGATCTGACATTGTCTGCGAGATCAAGATCTGTGGGGTCAAGCCTGCTTTTTACGGTCGACTTTGAGAAACGCAAGCCTTTTCCAAAGGTTCTTGGGGGGTGTTGCCCAGGTAAAGAGGGCTTTCAAGGTATTTTTTGAGCCCAAAGCGCACCAACACCCCCAAAGCGGCCGCAACTGGGACAGCCACCAGCAACCCAGCGAAGCCAAACAAATAGCCAAACACGAAAAGCGCCATGATCAGCCAAACCGGATGCAGCTGCACCCGGTCCCCGATGATTTTGGGAGACAAGAAATTCCCCTCGATAATCTGCCCGGTCACGAAAATGCCGATCACCATGGTAATGGGAACATAATCCGGCCAGAATTGGCCAAGGGCGGTCACAGTCGCAGTGACAAAGCCCGCCAGGGTGCCGACAAAGGGAATGAAACTCAACAAACCGGCGCCAAGTCCAATGAGCAAAGCATGGTTCAAACCCGTCAGCGAAAGCGCTAGGGCATAAAACAGGCCAAGGCTTAAAGCCACCAGCGCCTGACCACGGATGAAACCATCAATCGCCCGGTCGATTTGCAAGCCGAGTTGGCGGATTGTTGGCGCATGTTGACGGGGCAGCCAACTGTCCACTTTGCGCATCATTTTCTCCCAGTCCTTGACCAGAAAGAAGGTCACAACGGGAGTGACGAACAGCAGCGAAAAGAAATTCACCAAGGCCATGCCGCTGCTCCATACCGCTTGCAGCAGATCCGGATTGGCGGCCCATTGAGTGGCTTGCTTGACAAGGTCTGACAGATTGCCATCGGTTGGCGAAACCATGGTCTTGAATTTGCCGCCAAAGAGTTCGCCCCCTGTGCGGATCAGCAGGCCATGCACTTTTTGGATATAGCTTGGCAGATCGCTCACAAAGGCGGCCAGTTGGGTAAACAGCGCGGGCAGTAAAAACAGCAGCAAGAGCAGAAACAGCACCCCAAAAAGGGTGATGATCAAGACCGCAGCCCCGGTTCGTGAGATGTTGAACCGCTCAAGCCACTCAGCCAGCGGGTTGAGCATGTAAGCAATGGCAAAGCCGATAATGAAAGGCAGCAGAATTTCGCTCAACAGGGCAAAAGCCGCAATCGTTATCGCCAACAGCCCACCCCAGAAGAAGATTTGTTGTGTGGTTGTCATCAAGGTCTCATTCGCGGTCGGTGTTGGTCATGTGTTTGAGCCAAGTCAGCATGTAGTCAAACGCTGACCATAAGGTCAAGATTGCCACCACCAAGGCCAAAACCGCAATCATACCATGCAGACCCAAGCTGAAACCAGCATTGGCAAGCACCAGCCCGGCAAGCAAGATTTGCGCGGTGGTATTGACCTTGGAAACATAGCTGGGTTTGATCGTTACCGGATTTTCCAAGATCCACGACAGCAACACCGCCCCAATGATGAGAAGATCGCGCGCTACTACGCCAATGACGATCCAGGCGGGCAGCAAGCCGATGATACCAAGGGCGATGAAGATGCTGACCAACAGAGTTTTGTCGGCTACCGCATCGAGATAGGCGCCAAGCTCGGTCTTCCAGCCAAAACGCTTGGCAAGAAACCCATCGACACCATCGGAAATCCCAGCCAGCATGAAAATCAGGAAGGCTATGCTATATTGGCCTGCAAGAATGAACCAGATGAGAGCCGGAACGGACAAAATGCGGGCCAAAGTGATGATGTTGGGGATGTTCATCAAGTCCATAAAATGCGTCAGAAGTATGTCTGGTCTTGGCTGACCCGGCCCAGGTCCTGTCGTCATGGCACAAGGGAAGTAGCCCGGGGGAAAAGCGTCTCACATTCTTCCCGCTTTTTGTTTGTTACTCAAAGTCAAAGGTTGTTCAGCAGCCACAAGCCCCTAATGCCGCTTATGAAGCATGGTGACGTTTTATCAGATTTCATGGCAAGATCATATCATAGAATATGTTAAAGTTTTTACTCTATCTGACAGATAGTGTTACACCCGTTCGTCCTTCCATACCCTAATAAGATCGTGGCATTTCCCGGCCGTTTGTCGGGCTCGGCTCGCAAGTTTCCCCATCATGGGCAAGAGAGCGGGCCCTTGCCTTATTGGCGTTGCAGCACCCATTGGCCGGCCTCATTTCGGAGGCTGAAAGGCGAGCCCGCCAACTCTGCCGCCAATTGTTCCGGCCCGCCGGGATAAGTCAGCGAAATGCTGGCGCCACGGGGGGAGACGGCCCCGGCTTGCATGTCATAAATCCCTGAAATACTCTGTAGTTTGCGGCGGATGGTGATCCATTCACGCAGTCCGGAAAACCGCGCCGTCATGGTGAAACGGTCATGGCTGCGGGCGGCTTGGGCGCTTGCGCGTGCCGCATCGTCGTCTCCAAAGCCCAAACGGCTGGTTTTCCAGCGGCCTTCCAAAATCTTCAGGGTAACGGTTGCTGCCTTGGCAAGGGCGGCTTTGACATCGTTATCGAAGATCGGAAAGCTTTGACGGTTGGCAAAGGGGCCAACAGCATCCCGGCCTTGTAGTGTCAGCAGCAGTTTGCCGCTTCCCGATGGTTTGGTCAGTTGGGCCTTGACAAGGCGATGGGGGCGGGAAGCGCCCTGACGGCCAGCGTGCCCCCCACTGCCGTTGTAAGTCCCGGCATTTTGCGAGGTCGGGGGCGCAATCGGGGCTAGTTTGATCGGTGTTAGGGCGTTGCGAAGATCAAGGGCGCGCAGGGCCTGATACCAATTCTGCAATAGCTGGTTACGCTCAAGCTCGGCCCCTGAGACGGGTTGCAAGTTCAACATGGCCGGGGTTGTGCCAACGTCCGGTTGGGGCTGCGATGGCTGGGGCGTGATGGGGGGGACTCCATGTC
>WGBT01000177.1 GCA_015494185.1 Hyphomicrobiales bacterium
GACTACGGCCTCACCTTGGCGATGGCCATTGCCATCTTGATTGTGGGCCATATGCTTGCCAGTTGGGCCGCCAAAACCGTGCGCGCCCAGCTTGATAGTTACGGTCAATTCGATGCCACCTTGAAACCGGTCATTGGGCAACTGGTGCGCTATGGTGTTTTGATCCTCACCCTGATCACCGTTCTTGCCCAGTTTGGGATTGAGACCACAAGTATCATTGCCGTGCTCGGTGCGGCGGGGCTGGCGATTGGTCTGGCGTTACAAGGCACTTTGCAAAATGTTGCCTCAGGTATCATGCTTTTGGTGCTGCGCCCGTTTCAGGTCAATGATTTCATCGAGGCGGGCGGCATCTCTGGGACGGTTGATGAAATCGGCCTGTTTCAAACCCGGATTCATACCCCGCAAAATATCTTTATGGCTGTGCCCAACAACAAAATCTGGTCCGAAACCATCATCAATTATTCACGGCTGCCGACCCGCAGGCTGGATTTGGTGGTTGGGATTTCCTATGACGATGACATCGAGGCCGCGAAAAAGGTGTTGATGGCACTGATCCGTGGGGAGGAACGGATTTTGAAAAGTCCCGAACCGCAAATTCTGGTCAAGCAATTGGGGGCCAGTTCGGTCGATCTCGAAATCCGGGTTTGGACGATGCGGCAAAATGCAGTGATACTGGCCTCGGATTTGCGCCGCGATATGAAAGAAGCCTTGGAAATGGCCGGGCTTTCTATCCCCTATCCCCATCAGCGGCTAATTTTGACCCATGAAAATGCAAACCATGAAAACGCAAACAAGGCTTGAGCAAGGTTGCATCGCATCTGGTGGCGTTGGAGGCGTTGACGGTATTTCCTGGCAAAAGGCTGCAGATTCATGACCAACAGAACCAAGCGTGGCTATGACATTCTTCACGATGCGGCGCTGAACAAATCCACCGCCTTTACCGCTCAAGAGCGTGAGGCGCTGGGGCTGCGTGGCTTGCTGCCACCCAATATTGGCGACCAGGAAACCCAGATGCGCCGGGCGCTTGAGAATATGCGCCGCAAACATTACGACATCGACCGCTACATTTTCCTTTCCGCCTTGCAGGAACGCAATCAGCGGCTGTTTTTCCGCATCGTGATGGAGAATATCGAAGAGATCATGCCGATCATCTACACCCCCACGGTGGGCGAGGCGTGTAAGGAATTTGCTCATATTTTCCGGATTCCCCGCGGGTTTTATGTGACCGCTCAGGATCGCGGGGATATTCGCAAAATTCTCGACAACTGGCCTGAACCGGATGTTCGGGTGATTGTTGCAACCGATGGTGAGCGGATTTTGGGCTTGGGAGATTTGGGCGCCAACGGCATTGGCATTCCGATTGGCAAACTCGCCCTTTATACGGCGCTTGGCGGTATTCATCCCCGCCATTGCCTGCCGATCATGCTGGATGTGGGCACCAATAATGCCGAATTGCGGGAAGATCCGCTCTATTTGGGATTGCAACAGGAGCGGTTGAGCGGGGAAGCCTATGACAGTTTCATCGAGGAGTTCGTCACGGCGGTCAAGGATAAATATCCCAAAGCGCTGTTACAGTTCGAGGATTTCAGCACCCCCAACGCCTATCGTCTTCTGGCGCGTTACCGCAACCAAATCTTGTGCTTCAATGACGATATTCAGGGAACCGCGGCGGTGGCCTTGGCGGGGATTTATGGGGCCATACGGATCACCAAGATGGCGCTGAAGGATCTGCGGGTGATGTTTTTGGGAGCGGGAGCCGCGGCCACTGGAATAGGGGCGCTGATGGCAGCCGCTATGGCCGAAGAGGGCTTGCCGGAAGTCGAGGTCAAACGCCGCTTGTGGTTTGTCGACCGCCGTGGGCTGGTCACCCAAGATCAACCCTATTTGTCGGCGCATAAGCGTCCCTTCGCCCAAAACCAGCCAGCGATGGATTTCGAGACCGCCTTGTGCGCCCACAAGCCCCATGTGTTGATCGGGGCCACCGGTTCACCGGGCAGTTTTACCGAACGGATCGTTCGTTATATGGCGCAGATCAACGAACGGCCGATCCTTTTTGCCCTTTCCAACCCGACCTCACGGGCCGAATGCAGCGCCGAACAAGCCTATCGCTGGTCTGAGGGCCGCGCTATCTTCGCTTCGGGCAGTCCGTTTGATCCCGTTCACATGGAAGGCCGGGTCTATCATCCCGGCCAGGGCAACAATGCCTATATTTTCCCCGGTCTTGGCTTGGCTGCGATTTTGGGCGAATTCACTTCTATTCCGGATATTTTGTTTTCCACGGCAGGGCGCGCCTTGGCGTCGTGCATAACCGATCAGGACCTGGAGCGCGGCACGGTTTATCCGCCATTGACCAATATCCGCACGGTGTCGCTGACCATTGCCGAGGCGGTCTTGGATCATGGTGAGGCGCTGGGACTCGTGCAAGCCAAGCTGCCACCAAAAGGAGAGGCGCGGCGGGCCTTCATCAAACAGCAGATGTATGATCCGATTTATTAGGAAGCCTCTGAAAAACCTTTGCACTTGATTTGAAGGCGTCTTTTGACCTGCACCTGTCCTTACATTCCATGGTGAGCGGTTTTGCATTTTCGACAAGTTTGTCAAGGACCACCTTCGGTGGCCGCGAAGCGGTTTCATCCTTGACAAACTTGTCGAAAATGCCAGTGTCTCATCATGGAATGTAAGGACGGAGCTGACACTGTCTGTTGAGCTGTAGAGTTGAGTGTCTTGGGTATTGGGCGAGTTTCCAATGATACCAGAAGTCCCGGGACTTCATTCACAGGCTCATATGCTGCCCAAATTACAAAAGTTCTTCAAAGGGATTAGGGAAAGCGTGAACCGTCAACGGCAAATACCTCCAGCATGGCACAGATTATCAAAGATTATTTCGTTTGCATTGGAGCGCAGAAGGCCGGCACCACGTGGCTGGCGCGCATGCTCGATCAACATCCCGATATTTTTCAAACCCCGGTCAAGGAGATCCACTATTTCGACCATGTGGCCGGCCTGAGTGACAAGCTCAGCCATCACAAGCGTCGAGCCCGCCGGCGCAAATATTATCTGCGCATGGCAACGCAATGGCGCCAGTTTGCAAAGCTGCGAACCCAGCGGCAATGGTATCGCCATTATCTGCAGGACCCGATTGACGATGCCTGGTATCACCGCCTGTTTGCCGAACGCAACGGTGCTCGCTTTGCCGGTGAGATCACCCCCGAATATGCCATCACAGGCATTACAGGACTTGCGCATATCAAACGCTTGGCACCAGACGCGCGTGTGATCTATATCATGCGCAATCCGGTGGCACAGGCCTGGTCGCAGGTGCTCCATGAATGCCGAAAGACCGGCCGTGACGCTCGGGCCCTGTCCATTGAAGAAGCCGTGGCCATCGCCCGTTCGCCCCATTACCGCCGGTTCGCGGATTATGTGGCGACGCTCGATGATCTGGCCAAAGTCTTCACGCCTGCGCAGACGCTCATCCTGTTTTATGAAGACATTCACCAAGATCGCCTTGCCGCCCTTGAAACGATCTGCCGCTTTATTGGCACGGCATTTGATCCGCATTGGTTTGCCAAACTGTCGACACGTTTCAATGCCGCGCAAAAGGTGGTGATGCCAGCAGCCTTTCGGGCCCGATTGCGCGAGGAAAATCAGGCCCAAATACAGGCCATTGCACAGCGGCTTGGAAGGCTGCCAGTGGCCTGGCAAGAAGAATTAGCGCTTTGATGGCGCCAGCTTCTCGGAGAACCTGATCTCAAACCGCCTTGCGTGGGGCTTTTTGGGAGGCTTTTTTGCCGGCAAGATGGTTGTTGCTGTCGTGATCGGGAATGGTGATCACAAATGTCGTGCCTTGCGCATCGGAGGCGGCCAAGACGATTGTGCCGCCATGGGCTCGGACGAGCTCTGCGGTAATGGCCAGGCCAAGACCGGTCCCCCCCTTGCGCTGGGAGCCCTGAAAGGGTTGGAACAGATGCTCGCGGGCGCGTTTGGGCAACCCAGGGCCGTTATCCGAAACCCTGATTTGGGTCTTGTACTGCATGCGTTTGGCTTGAATGCGAATGACCCCCGGCCTTTCGGCTGGGCTGTCATAACCCTTTGCATCACGATCATGGCGTTTGGCCGCTTGGGCTTCGATGGCTTCCACGCCATTGCGGATCAGATTACTTAAAATGCGATACATCTGGTCACGGTCGGCATCGATTGTAATCGTGTCCTCAACCAGATTTTCCAGCCGAAGAGATGGGTTCTCGGTCAGACCCAACCCCTCATGAATTTCCTCGATCAAAGGTTTGAGAGCAAAAACCTGGCGTTGCGGGGCGGCTTCTTCGGCCCGGCCATATTGCAACGTATCGGAACAAAGTTTGATCGCCCGGTCCAGCGAGTGGATGAGCTTTGGCACGAGTTTTTGCGCGGTTGGATCATCGATACTCGTCAGGCGGTCCGACAACAGTTGCGAACTGGCGAGCATGTTGCGCAGATCGTGATTGATCTTGCTCACCGCAAGCCCCAAATTGGCAAGCCGGGTCTTTTGGTGCAGCATATCGGCCAGCTGGTTTTGCATATTGGCCAATTCGCGCTCGGTGATGCCGATGATGTCATTGCGCGGCTTAGGGCTGATCACCCGGCTGCGGTCCTCGGGATTTTGGGCGAAATGGATAATGTTGGAGGTTAGCCGGTTCATCGGCCGCACCAACAGGCGATCGAGGGCGAGATAGATCAGCGAGGCCGTGAATAATGAAATAAATCCCGACAACAGCAGAATACGGCCCAAATGGCCCAGCATGGCGGCCCGCAGCGGGGCTTCCTCGATAATGATTTCAACGATATCGTTCGAGCCCACTTCAGGGCGGCCCGAAACACGCAGATAGCGATTGCCGCGATACCAGAAAACAACCGCCAAAGCATCCTTGATATTGGTCAACGAAAAGCCTTGCGCAATCTCATATTGGGCATCGATAATGTGCGGCATATCGGCTTGGAGCGCCAAAATCCGGCGGTCGGCCCGCTTGACGGCAATCGAATGCACTTTCGTCTGACGAAGAAGCTTTTCTTCGAGCATCTGCGGCAGCCGCCGATTGGGGGCGGCCTCAAGGGCCAAAGCCGCAATCTGTGCTGCCGCCAGCCGGTCCATCAGCCAGTCGACACGGTATTTGGCAAGGGTCGGCACAAGAATGAGAATCTCGGCGATCATCACAAAGGCGATGGTCAACAAAAGCAATTTCATCGACAGGCTCGCTCGGGCCTGATTGAGCCAAGCATATAGTCGCATTGGTTTGCTCGGTCGATCTTTACTCAATTCATCCAAGTGAGGGTTCCTGCATGATCTTGCTGGCCGCTAGCCAAATTTTCTCAGCCAATTGATGATACGGCGAACTCTCGGGCGGTTCAATTGCGGGATATAGAAACTGTAAGCGGCGCGCTTGGAAATCTCGGACAGGGTGGGATAAGGCGCAATAAATCCGGTCATGGCCTTGATCTTGAGCCCGGAACTGATCGCAAGAGCCCACATTTGAATGATCTCACCGGCATTTTTGCCAACGATACTAGCCCCCAAAATCTTGCCGTTCGGTTTGGTGATGACCTTGATGAAGCCCGCTGTCGCCCGCTCTGCCTGTGCCCGGTCGTTTTCATGATAGGGCCAGCGCTCGATGGTGATTTTTCGATAGCGTTGCCGCGCCTGGCTTTCGTTCAACCCCACATGGGCCAGCTCCGGATCCGTATAGGTCACCCAGGGAATGATCTCAGACCGGGCCTTTGCCGGCAGTTTGAAAAGCGTGCGGCGGATCACGATACCGGCATGATAATTGGCGGCATGGGTGAATTGCAGCCCCCCTGTCACATCGCCAATGGCATAAGCGCGGCGATTGCTGGTGCGCAACGCCCTGTTCACCTTGATGCCATGGCGGTCGAATTTGATCCCGGCGGTATCGAGGTCAAGATTATCGAGATTAGGGCTGCGCCCGGTTGCCACCAGCAAATGGCTGGCTTCGATTTGCCGTGAACTGGTTTCATCCTCGCTGCCGATAATGGCCGCAACGCCTGATGGGCTTGGTTTGATGCGCTCGATCTTGGCACCTTCGATGATCTCAACACCTTCTTCACGCAACTGTTTGAGCACGATCTTGACCAGCTCCGGATCATCCTTGCCGAGTGGGGTGAAGGCTTCCAAAACCGTGACTTTGCTGCCCAAACGGCGATAGGCCTGGGCGATTTCCAGACCGATCGGCCCGCCGCCAATGATCAATAGATGGTCAAGCTTGCGGTCATTGTCAAAGATCGTTTCATTGGTGAAATAGGGAACGCTGGTGATGCCGGGAATCGATGGAATGGCTGGCGAAGAGCCGGTGGCGATGACGAAATAGCGCGGCTTGATTTCAATGCCGCGGGCCAATACGGTGTTTTTGTCGAGAAATTTCGCCGTTCCCTGAATGACCTGGACGCCAAGGCCGGTGAAACGGTCAACACCGTCATTGGGGGCGATGGCGTCGATGACATAGCGGATATGTTGGCGAACGCCGGCAAAATCAATCACGGGTTCAATGGCGGCAATCCCGAAGGCTTCGCTGTTGCGCATCACCTGTGCCCGCGCGGCAGCGGCCAGTAACGCTTTCGAGGGAACGCAGCCGGTATTGAGACAATCTCCACCCATCCGGCCCTTTTCGATCAAGACCACATCGGCGCCCAATTGGGCCGCAGCCGCTGCCACCGATAGGCCGCCTGCTCCTGCGCCAATCACGCAAAGGTCTGGCGTGAGAAGCTCAGACATGAAGCCCCTCCCGATCCGAAGCTGCAATCATCGGCGAAAATTTTTTCAAGTGATCCATAAAGTTTTCTAGCCGCGTCCTTGAACTTTTTTCCAAACGACCGGGATGAGTGCTACCACGCCGAGCAAGGCAAAGGCAATCAGCAACTGGGGTGTCAGCAAGGCCGTGGTGTCCAGTGACAACGCACACGTCATGTGACCGCCCTCAGCCCCGCCGCTTCCCTCAAGACTTGTTTGAGGACTGGTTTGCTGGCTTGCCAGGCAGTCCTGATAGGCTTGGGTCTGCGCTTCGATGACGCTGTCAAGGCCGGCGCCGACGAAGGCAAAGGCAAAAGTGCCGGGGATGATACCAATCAGTGTACCGATTATAAAGGTTGAAGTCCGCACGCCAAGCAAGGCCGGGGCAATGTTGACCAGCCAAAACGGAAACACCGGCACCAGACGTAAAAACAAAAGATAGCTCATGGCGTTGTCATTGAAGCCCTCGCGAAGCTTGCTGAGACTGGGACCGGCCTTGTCTTGCAAGGTTGCGCCAAGTGAGGTTCGTGCGGCGAGAAAGACGATGAGAGCGCCAATGGTTGCCGAGATGACGACAATGATGCAGCTTAACAGGGCGCCAAACAAAACCCCGCCGAAGATGGTGAGAAAACTGGCCACCGGCAATGAAAGCGCAACCACGAGGATATAAAGTACGGCGAAACCAAAAATCGCCAGCAGATAATGTTCGCGGACAAAAGCCTCCAGGGTTTCCTTGTGAACGGCCAGATTTTTGAGGGACAGATGATGATGCCAACCCATGGCGAAGCACAGCCCGGCGGCGGCCAAGATGATAAGCAGCGGCAGATAGCGCCTGAGGATGCCGAATTTGCTTTTACGGTTGACCGCAAGCCGTTGTTGTTGTGTTGTCTCTTGTCCCATCACCTGCCTGTTCATGGTTGCTTTGTGGCCGGTTTGATCATTTCACATCGTTTAACGACCAGTCATAAACGGTATCATAAATCCGCTTGATGCCGGCCAGTTTGGCTTTCAGATCAGAGGAGGCATAACGGCGGATATGGTTGAGAATATTGTCATCCGAGCCGCCGAAATCAGCTTTGAACCATCGATAGATTTTTGAGACGGTCACCCGGCGCCCTTTGACCTGCACGCCGCGAGGGTGAGCGATATAAGCCCGGGCGGCTTGATCGAGCTGGGTGTTGAGCCGCGCCCCCGTAAAGGCGTCCCGGGCAAGATTGGGACAACCGATGGAAGCGCAATTGACGGCATAATGCACCCGGTTGTCCTTGAACAGGCCACGCAAAATCTTGTGCTCGATGTCATCGAGACTAAGCTTGATACCCGCCACCGTGACCAGCTTCTTCCACCATGGGCCCGAGGCGAAAAAACGGCCGAATGTGATGTCTTTGATCGAGCTTATAGGATAGTGATCAAGTACGATATCAATGGTTAGGGCGTTGTAAAGATTGACCCAATAGGCAAATTGCTCGTCACGGCCAAGGCGGGTGACATCCACCTTGGTCAGCGTTTCGATATAGTCCTTGAGCGCCTTGTGTCCCTGTGCTTTGAAAGCCTTGTAGTCAACCCGGTTGAGACCGGTTGTATCTGGTCGCACATAGGTTTTCAACAACCTGTCCCAGGCGGAATGATCGAATTGCGCCGTGCCATGTTGGGAGGGGGTAAAAGCGTTTTCAATTGAACTGACCACTGCCATTGCGGGAAAAGCCGCTGCCAGGGCCAAGGCGAGCGCTGTTACAAGGCCGGGAAAGCTGGCAAAAAAGTAAGCCGTTATCAGCCTGAAATTCAATGACATGGTCGATTGGCTCCAAAAGCCGCCCCAATATCGAATGGGCGGCAAGCGGTAATTGCTTTGCTTAAGCGGGTTGCAAGGGAGCTTGGGCCCGATGGAAAACGCGTGATGCTACCTACATGGAGAGGATAAGGAAATGTGCCCGCGGGTAAAAGATCCTTTCAACCGCTTGTGATCGAAATTCAAAAACAGTTATAGAAGACACCATGGCGCAGGATGACAAGCTGAAAGAGGCCCTCATCAAACGTTGCCATTCACCCCATCAACCAGCACAGTTTGAAATTGCGCAAACGGTTCGCGGTCATTCATTGATATTTAAAGCCCCCCTCAAATCGATAGATAGGGTTTCATACATACCTGCACTTGCCCTTCAGCCCAGAGCTGTCCCTGCATTCCATGGTGAGCGTTTTTGCATTTTCCGATTCTTTGTCAAGGGCCGTCATTCGGGGGCCCCTGTCGTGCCTGCGGGCACTCCACGTTCGCTTTTAAGCGCCGCAAAGCGGTTCCAACCCTTGACAAAGGATCGGAAAATGCCAGGTCTCCATCATGGAATGCGGGGGCTGGTTGGCTTCTGTTTGCTGAGGGAAAGAGCCATTTTTACGCTTTCTTTCCACCTGTTGGTCTAGATTTTGGTTTTCTGCCAATTCGTGGAGTGAAGCCGTGGGACTGTTCAAGACCGCCAGACACATTTGTGGTCTCTTGACCGATTATGACCGGACGATCACGGAATATATCGCCGAGCGCGCCGGGCTGCCAGTGGTTTGGGAAACCTATGAAGGTGAGCTTAAGCGGAATATTGCGCTGTTTTATGAAGCTGTTCTGGCGGATCGGGATTATTCCAAGATCTTGGCCGATTTTGAAAACTATTTCAAAAACGGCCGGCAGCTTGATACGGGACGCTATGTTTATGTGCAACAGGTCCGTGCGCTGTTGGCGATTATCGGCAGGCATGGTCATGATTTGCAAGCCTGTGAAAGGGAGCTGGACCATGTTCGCAACTGGTGGCTGGCGCGGGGGCGCGATGTGCCGTCTTCTGCGGTCTATGCCATGGCGCTGGCGCAAACTGCCGTTGCTCATTGTGATCAGCACACCTCTTGTGATCATGGCTTGAGGCATGTTGACTGTGTGGAATGTCAGGCGAAATTCGATGAATTTATCAAGGCGGCGCGCAATCTGTTTTGGGAACAGCGTGAGGCGGCTGCGGATTGCTATCTTTGGCACCGTTTTTATTTCCAGTTTGGCCTGATCGAGGGAGCTGGTGAGAGCGCGCTGGCCCAACGCTTTGAGACTTTGCAGGCTTTCAACCACTATGATTTGTCAATCTATGCCGACCGGATTCCTCCATTGTTGCCCCGCTATGGGGGGCATTTACAGGCGCTTGACCTGTTTGCCCGCAAGGCGGTGATGGCCACAAAGACGCGTTATGGCAGCGCGCTTTATGCCTATCTCTATCAATTGGCCTTTGAGACCGATGAGCAGGTCTGGGAGGCGGTGGCAGCAGGCCGTTCATTGTGTGACTGGCCGCTGCTGGCCAAAGGTTATGAAGACTGGATGAAGAATTTTGCCGCTGACCGGCAATATGCCGCAAATGGTTTTGCCAACGCGGCTTTGGCTTTCGGGCATCAAGCCAGCCTGCGCCGCCTGTTTCGGGAAGTGATCAAAGAATATCATCCCGCCGCCTGGCAAACCCCGCTGCACACTGAAGATGCTCTCAAGCTGGCAAGACGGAAAACTTTGCAAATCGCCTGATCCCCGTTCATTGGCAATGTATGAGCCTGGATACCAGATAGATACGAGTCAATCCCTCCACAGCCCAATGGCGCCCGTCAAGCC
>WGBT01000178.1 GCA_015494185.1 Hyphomicrobiales bacterium
CCGGCGGCCTCTCTCTGCCCCCCTCTTTTGCCCCCCTTTTGCCCCCTCTTTGCCCTCTTTACCCCTCTGCGCCTTTCTCTACCCTCCCTCTTACGCCCTTACGCCGCCCAAACATCTACACAGCTTTATCATGGCAGGCACAGTTGACACAATCTACCATGCTTGCCCCCTCTTGTCGCCTAGAGAATACCCCATAAGCAAAAATTCATGCCGAAAATGAGATCAGCAGCGATGAGCATAATCGCAACCTTTACAGAACAACCTTGTTCACAAAGCCCCAGCAATTTTATTCAATGTTGCAAGAATGTCATATGTTGACCTGACTTTAACCGATATAATTTAAATGATTCTTGTGCATTTTTGACAAGTTCGACGAAACAAGTGAGGGTAGCGTGAACGAAACCTGCAAATTCAATCTGCACCAACATGACATTGTTGCAAAAACATCTCAAC
Source organism: Hyphomicrobiales bacterium (assembly GCA_015494185.1). Lineage (GTDB taxonomy): Bacteria > Pseudomonadota > Alphaproteobacteria > Rhizobiales > S144-35 > S144-35. The sequence continues at coordinate 454 of WGBT01000178.1, forward strand.
AGGTTGCAAAAATGCTCCAACAACAAAGCTTGTTATGGCGATTATTGTTGTTCTTTCTTATTGCAGGTCCCGTTACAAGCGCTTATACAATAGCACCACTGCATGCAACTGAAGCAGGGCGGAATAGTCATTCCGCCGTTGCGCCGTCAACACAACAGACAACCACAGCTGATACCTCTCAACGCCCGCAACAAAGCCAAACAGCCAATTCCGTTGCCGCTCGGCTGAGGGGAAAATCCTGTCAAGACATGCGTTTATTGCGCAATAAGCTGGTCAATCGCGGGATCAAAAAAAATATGGCCAAAGGGCCTCAATGGGCCGTGGCTAATCTTTCACCAGACCAGCTTTTGGATGTCAAAATCTATATCACCGTAGTTGAACGGCTGAAATTCCGCTGTGGTGGTTCTAAAAACTTCGCCCCCTCCAAACAAACACAAAAGCGATCCCAGCCTCAACGCAAGGCCAAGGCGGCCTTAAAATCAAAGAAGAAGCCTTCGGCAAGCTCCAAAACCAAAAAGAGAGTCTATAAGAACCAGAAGAAAAGGGTCTATAAAAAGAAGAAATACCGCAAAGTCGCGAAGAAAAAAACAAAAAAGGTTGACGATATTTACACGACGACAGATGCCTTTCGGTAAGCCTATAAGAAAAACATATTTGTTTTATTTGTAAAAGTTTGATCTTGATCACATAAGATCATCAAATCCATCCATGCTTTCCATGGGGGGATTCCAAGGTAACCCTTTTGGGAAATCTCTGAATAAATCGATTGCGTCCCCCGCTCCTCTTGCCCTACTCCCACCTACACTATACCACTTATAAGTGGCTACGGATAATGGCTAGGAAAATCGGCGGATCCAAAGGGAGGTGGAGCGATTGTTGCAGCACGTTTTTTTCCTTGCACTCCATGCCTAGCTGTCCGTCTCCCGTGATTTAAGCGCAATTCCCCCTTTGCATTTCAATCATCAATCTCGGAAAAGCTGCAAAATCCTTGAATGGCCTTGGAATAAGCGGGTGCTCCAGCTCTGCTTCTTTTTATCTTGTTATGGGGTCTCTTAGTATCTATGTATGCCTAATACCCTCGATTGGCCAAAATACCGCACAAAATAGGTTTTTAGCATTTCAGAACAGAAACTATTCTCCAGAAGTCACCGTAAGCAAGTAGGATATGACGTCTGCACGCAGCTTTTTACTAGCTAAACCACCAAAGGCCATATTTGAACCTGGAATACATTTTTTTGGTTTTTTCAAATAGCAATCGAGCAATTCCAAGGTCCATATTCCATCATGTTCGCGCATAGCCTTCGAATATTTGTCAAAGCTCGGAGATTTCCCAACTCTTCGGCCATAAATTTTATAGAGATTGGGGCCGTCCTTGGCTTTTCCGCCCGGTTTGAAACTATGGCAGATCGCGCACGCCTTGGCCGCAATCTCACCACGTTTGATATCTCCCCCAAGCTTGGCCAAGGCCGCCGAGAGAGGAAGGACTTCGGACACGCCTTTGGTCTGTATGGAAACGGAAGACTGATCTGCCGCAGGCTTTACAATTGGGGACCCCGCCGCAGACGCAGGAGCTTCTTCTGGAATGGGAGCCGCTTCGGTGGCTTCGACTTCGGCTTCGGCGTTCTCTTCACCCTCCAACTGTTCATCAATATCCTCAAAAGTCGGCTCACCTTCGATTTCCTGCTCAATAGCACTTGGATCAACATCATATTGCGAAGCGTCGACCAGTCGTAATGCCTCACGGCCTGCCAAACGATCCCGCTCCCCCGTGACAACCATTGAAGACTTAAACGCAACCGTAGGGGAATGTGACCGCTCCGACGTGGCAGAAAGAGCATTCACAGATTCAAGAATCGTTGTCATCCCTGCAATCGAAACCAACAGACTTAACGAGAGGCTTCGCATAATCAAAGTTTTCCCGTATCTCAGTTTAGCTCATAGAAACCGAAATCGTGTTCACTTAAACGGCTGCCATGCGCCGCGAAGATCAAAACGCATTGGAAAGCAAGAATTCAGGCTCCTTTTACTGACCGATGACAATCGTTTATCACGGACTAGCGCGAATAATTCTTGTCACCCTCTTCCCCCCATCCCTCATATCTATTCTATGGCTCATCTATTCTATGTATTCTATGGCTGGCTCAGCAAATAAAGCCTGCCACAAAATTTACGATATCGCCAAAAACAACCAGCTTCCCCTGTTCTTCCTCCAAGCGCCCCCTTGTTATCCCTCCGCACCTGCTCACTCATAGCCCTCGAAACAAATTACCGAGCAACAAAAGCAACCACGCGCCTGTCATCAAACGAAATCCAGTGACGACATCGGGAATATAACGACCGACATAAGTCTCATAATGTGGGATCATCCCCCCTAAATCATACCCTTGAATTATGGCTAGTATACCAAGAAGAAAGGATAGTAGAAAAATCAGAAAACTTGGAGCACTAAGACGCATGGTTCCCTCCCCAAAGACCCCGAGATCATTCACCAGGGTAACATAATCTTAAACAATACAAACCGTCAATTCACAGGCGGCAATCGTTCAAGGCCGTTTTGAGGCCCCTGACATGTCCCCTTGCCCCCCTTGTTCCCTCCATCCAACAAGGCTCAACTCTTTCACTCTTTCAGCGCACTTTTTTGCAGCTCAATATTTAATATAATGCAGCTCAACGCACCCAAGTTTAATACGCCTAATGCCGAATTAACAGCAAACACCCCCCCTCCGTTCAGGCAGAGCCCCGTTGCCTCGTTGCGTGATTATAAAGAAATGGTGGTAAAAAACTCAAAGGCCGCGGAATAAAACCCCCAAGACGAGAAGAAACCAGGCAAACATCATCAACATAAAGGTCCAGAACAAATCACCGATATACTGGCCAATATAGGTATTGTAGGCTTCCCCCAAAGAGCCACCGAAATAGGTTTGCGCAATGGCAAGCCCTCCCAGGATCAGTGACAACAGAAAAGTGACGAGACGTGGTGCGCTCAACATGGTTTCCTCCCCCGGAAAACAAGAATGTACAATAAATAGAGCCGCTGGCGGTATAGTAGACTGACAGAAGCCGCCCCTCAATTATCAATTCCTCTTGGGAAATATCAATTCCTCTTGGGAAAAGTTCCACGCAAAAAGCTCGCGAGACAGCCTAGAAAATACCTTAACCAACACAAATCAGAGCCTATTCGATCCCCACAGCCCTCATGCCAGCTTTCCACTCAACAGCTCAAAGACGGCAAGTCTGCCGCTTCGCTTTGATAAAGCGCTTAAAAGCTCACGGCGGGCCTTTGGAGCCCCATAAATTTAGCCTGACAGAGCAAAAAACGCAAAGTTTGCCGCACCTCGATCCTATTTTCTCTGCAAAAAGGTAACGACAGTGACATAATCGCCACTATCAAAGTCTCTTACGCTTCCCCCCGTTGCTCTTGCCGCTGCAACGATTTTAGAATATCAACCGCTTCAGCCGCTGTATCCGCGGCCGAGGCTCGACAATTCGGCCCTTTGCTAATGCTCATCATCGGCTGATCGGTGGCGATTTTGCCAGCGGCTTCATCGGTCTTGCCATCTTCTGGTTGGGAGAGTGATTGGACCAAGCGCGCCGCCTGGGCGGCCACCGAACTGGCCTCACAACGGCTCGGGCCTGGGCTGATCGTCACATTCAATTTCAAACCACAATAAGCCGCCTCGGCCTCGCCATCGTCTTTGACCTGATCCGTTTTTTGGCAAACCAATGCCGCAAGCTCCTCGATGACCGCATCCAGTCCTGCAATAATCTGGGCCCGATATTCCGGCGCAAGCCGGGTCTCAGCACTGCCTCGAAGATGCCGAAGTTCGGCAAGAAAGCGTAGATCGTCACCTTGGCGATCATTGTGATCATGGCTTGGCGGGGTCTCACACAATACATCTGATTGTGTGACTTGTGGTCGTGAGGCTCGTTTAGACTTCGCACGAAGCCAAAATCGCGGCGAAAACATTTTTACTCCTTCCTGACAGGACGGCCAATCTGTGTACCCACAAAACTTTGGCGGCTATTCCCCTGCTTCAACCTAAAGCGGTCCCTTCATTCGGTTTTATAAGGTTTATAAAGCCTACAAGACCAGCCACAAGGGTGCAAAATGTCCCGTGTCATTAAAGTGATTTGCAAAACTTTTCCGCGAGCAACAGCCGCCAACAGGCTTTATAGCAAGGAAATCACGTTATACTTAACACGATTTTTACATGCGTTCGCCATACTTCATTGCGTCAGTTAGTCGTAAATCTCGTTTTGGCGTTATGGAGTAGAGTTCTGTGAATCAACATCCCTCGAACTGGTTCTTCTACACATTCTTTTTCCCTGTCCTGCTGATTTGCCTCTTCAGCTATTACACGAGCGCGCATTCCGCCGAAGCCCAAAAAACTCTGGCCCCCTCCGCAACACGGCCAGCCCCCCAAGCCGCTGATCTTGATCAAGCCAAGCATGCGTTCCACCGTTTGCGGGCGCAACTGGCAAGCCATGATCGTGACCGCGCCCTTGAGGCCCTGCATCTGGCCTTGTCCCATGTTGCCGATGGCGGCCGTTATGTCTGGGTTCGCCCGAAAAAACAATTGCGCGGAATCATCACCCTGACCGCAAGTTTCCGCGATGCCCAAGGTCGGGTTTGCCGCCACCTCGTCTATAAGCTCATTCTTGGCAATCACAGCAAACAGGCTGAGGGCATCGCCTGCCGCAACAAGGCCCGGCTTTGGGAGTTGTCCGGTTGAGCGCACAGTGTTCACCATCTTGGCTGACGGCATTGGATGACGGCGAAAAGGCGCTACGGCGGCAATTTCTGAAATTTTCATTTAACATCCGCTGACAATCCCTCATACAATGGGGGCCCGTGTGAACCGAAAACAAAGCAAGCTCCAGGGAGACAGCCGGATGGCCAAACTCAAAGCCCCCATCGAACGCCCCTTGTCGCCACATCTGCAAATTTACCGTCTCACCTTGACCATGCTGATGTCGATCGCCCATCGCGCCACAGGGATCTTGCTCTATTTCGGTACGATTTTACTTGCCATGTGGCTGATCTCTGTGGCCACCGGGCCGGCCTATTTCGCCTTCGTCAATGACTTGTTCTCAACCTATCTTGGCCGACTGTTGCTGCTTGGCTATACTTGGGCGCTGTTGCATCACATGCTTGGCGGCATTCGTCATCTGATCTGGGACACCGGTGTGGGCTTTGAACGCAAAACAGTGGAAATTTTGGCCTGGACGACACTCATCGGCTCAATTGTTCTCACAATTGGGGTCTGGTTGATGGGCTATTGGGTCAGAGGAGGACTGTCATGACCATGCGCACCCCGCTGGGGCAAGTTCGCGGCCTGGGCTCAACCCGGGCGGGCACCAGTCACTTCTGGTGGCAACGGCTGACCGCTGTCGCCAATATTCCGCTCACCTTGTTCATCGTGTTCTCGATCGTCTTTCATATCGGCACGGATCACGCCAAAATGGCCGCCTATTTGGGGTCGCCAATCGTCACCATCGCGCTGTTTTTGTTCATCGTGTCCTCGGTGTTTCACATGGGCCTTGGCATGAACACCATAATCGAAGACTATATCCAACACGAAGGCTTGAAAATCCTGGCCAAAATGGCCTCCACCTTCTTTTGCATCGTGATCGGCTTTTCCAGCCTGTTCGCCGTCTTGAAATTGAGTTTCGGCGGCTGACAAGCTATAAAATCATGCAAATCATGTGAATTTGGCTTGCTTTTCTACACGGACTATCTCGTTTGTGATGCCTAGACAATTTTCACCATTGAGTTTTCTCACATTGCTGGCCCTTTGCACAATCAGCGCAAGCGTACTCTCAGCCCCCCTCCCCCCGCAACAACACCCCAGCGGGCGGCCAACAGAAAACCCGAAAATGAAGCTGGCTCCCGACAGATCCCGACAGCTCTCACCCATCGAGAAATTGGGGCAGGCAATCTTCCGTGATCCCGATCTCTCCATTGAAAGAAATCAAGCTTGTATCAATTGCCACGCGCCGGAAACCGGTTTCACGGCCCCCTTTGAGCAAATCAATGAAAGGGGCAGCGTCATGGAAGGCTCCATTGCAGGGCGGTTCGGCCACAGCAAACCCCCAAGCATCGGCTATGTCAGTTTTGCCCCCATTTTGCATCATCGCCTCGAGGGGGAAGAGGGGGAAGCTGATGATCCGCTCTTTATCGGGGGAAATTTCAGCAATGGCCGTGCAACAGGCAAACGCCTTGGCTCCCCAACAGCCGATCAAGCCCTGCATCCTTTTCTGGACCCATTGGAAATGGCCCTGCCTGATCCGGCTTGCGTCGTCAAACGAGTCTGCGATCCTGCCGACAAAACAGCCTATACAGTCACCTTCACAGATGTCTGGGGGGCTGATGCCTGTAAAATTGATTGGCCCGAAAAGCTCGAGGCAAAATGTAACATACCAGGCGCCAAAATCGAATTTGACAAGGGAACACGAGGCCGCAAAGCACGAGAGGCCGTCAATCGCGCTTATCAGCGTATCGCTTTGTCGCTCTTGGCCTTTCAATCTTCACCAAAGGTCAATGCTTTCAGCTCCAAATTCGACGCCTACCAAGCAGGCAAGGTGAAATTGACGGCCCAAGAAGCGTTGGGGCTTCAACTATTTAAGGGCAAAGCCAAATGCTCAGCCTGTCATGTCCTCACGCCGGCGGCGCCGGGAAAGCCTGCGGTGTTTACGGATTTCAGTTATGATAATCTTGGCGTGCCGCGTAACCCCGACAACCCGTTCTACCAACAACGACAATATAACAAACTCGGGGCCAAATGGGTCGACCGCGGCTTGGCCGGAACCCTTGCCGCCGATCCGCTTTATAAAAACTTTGCCCGCAGTCAGCTTGGCAAAGTGAAAGTCCCAACATTGCGTAATGTCGACAAACGGCCAGAACCGGGCTTTGTCAAAGCCTACATGCATAATGGCTATTTCAAGACATTGAAAGACGTGGTCCATTTCTACAACACCCGAGATGTCAAACCACGTTGCCCCAACCCGATGACACGGGCTGCTGATGCCTTGAAGATGAATTGTTGGCCAGCCCCAGAAATCGCAGAAAATGTCAATAAAGATGAACTGGGGGATTTGAAACTTTCACCAAGCGAAGAAGATGCCCTGGTTGCTTTTATGAAAACACTTTCCGATGGCTATCAAGCCCCCCAATAAAATGTAAAAGTTTACCCTCAACCCTACAGACAATGTCAGATCCGTCCTTGCATTCCATGGTGAGACACTGGCATTTTCGACAAGTTTGTCAAGGGCCGCTAAAAGCGGCCGCGAAGCGGTTACACCCTTGACAAACTTGTCGAAAATGCAAAACCGCTTACCATGGAATGTAAGGACAGGTACAGGTCAGAAGGTATGGCAAACCTGACACTGTCTGTCAGGTCAAGTTCAGACTTTTACATAGAAAAACCTACAAAAATGCCTTCAAATAGGAAGGTCCAAAGCCCAAAAACACGAAAAGTGGGAAAGAATCCTTTCTCCCTCACGCGAACAACTTGCTTCCTAAAAAACAAAAACATCCTTGGTATTAAGCAACAAATATTTGCTCCCGGCTGCGTCCCATGGGGAGCACAGAAAACTTAGGCTGCTGTTGCATAAGCCTGTCCTCCCTTCGCTGCCCGTTTGTCTTTGCGGCTTGAGAACCCCCTCTTGAGCCCTGCAAAGGCTAAAATGATGGCGGGCAGGATCAACAGATCGGCCAATAGGGCGGCACTCAAGGTCGCCATACTC
>WGBT01000179.1 GCA_015494185.1 Hyphomicrobiales bacterium
GACACCGGAACCATCGGTGAAATTGAAACTCTCAATGCGGTCAAAATGCACCAGACCAAACAGCGTGAAGGTGGCATCGAACTGGTTCAGCAAGGTTACCTGGTCATTGCTGTCCTTGACACTGATGATCAACGAATAGCCGTCACTGCTGCGCGACAGGGTGATATCTTCCGGCGAAATATCAGGCAAAAACTCAAGCTCATCATCGGTAAGGGTGAGAACATTGGTCAGGTTGTCCTCGATCACATCGCGGCCATAGCCACGGCCAAACAGATAGGTGTCGCCTTCATCCGCGCCGGAAAGATAGTCATTGCCGGCCCCGCCATCCAGCCTGTCGCGGTAATAATAGCCATAAATGCCATCATCGCCGTCGGTCTTGGCATTGGCCAAGGTCTCTTTCAAGACCTCCTGCCAATCCATCGCCTGGCCGTCATCGAACAGGAAATACTCGATCCGCTCCATCCATTGCACGCCGAAGAACACGCTGTTGAAGGCCGCAAACTGGTTGGTTATGGTCAACTGATCGGCACTGTCCTTGACCTTGATGAGCAGGTCATTACTGGTGCCAAGGCGCAAAAAGGTGAGATCGTCACGGCTGAGATTTTCGCCAAAAAAGACAAAATCCTGATTTTCGGCCAGCAAATTGTCATTATTTTCCTCGATCCGGTCCTGGCCATAACCGCGGTCAAACTTGTAAACGTCACTGGAGCGGCCGCCGCTCAAGAAATCCGTGCCTGCCCCGCCATCGAGCACATCGATGTCAGAGGTTCCGATCACCGCATCATCGGTGGGCGCTGAACGGCTGACGGCGAACGCCCAGTCCGTTGGCCCCCAGACCACCCCATCGGCAAAGATGATCTCTGAAATTCCGGTATCGTCGGAAAAATCGCCGCCAAACAGCCCCGGCAACGGGCCTTCGAATTGCCGCTTGATGCGCAGGCTGTCGCCGGTGGCGGTCACGGTGAGAATCAGATCCTGGCCATCACGGCTGGCGGTAATCTCATCGGAACGATAGTCGGCAAAGCGTAACGTGTCGGCGGATTTGCGGCTTAATGCCGGCTCCAGATCATCAATCACATCCTGGCCGAAATCGCGGCCGACGATATAGCTGTCATGGCCAGCCCCGCCCGTGAAAGTCTGATTACCGGTCGACAGATAAAACAGATCATCGCCATCCGTACCGGCGACCGTCGCCCCATCTGTGGTGTCAAACCGGATATCTTCAGCCGGAACCCCCAGTTTTTCCGCCACCTGATAGATATCGAGGGCAATGCCGGTGCTCTCAAAAGCCGCCACGATATTCGAGAACAGATAACCCACCGTAACATCGCCAAGAACATTGGGCTCGAAATCGGTGACCACATATTGGATGATCGGCCGCCAGTTTTCCAGCCACTGCAAAGCCGCCGCTTCGCCCGCCGGCGCATTGGCGAAAATCTGTTCAAACAAGGGGGTCAGTTCACGCGGCGTGGTTGGATGAAACACATCCTTGACCGGATCATAGGGCACCAGCTCGAAATAGTCCTTAAGCCCGGTTTGCGCCGCAATCCGAATGGCACTTGCGGTCTGAAACGCATCCGCGCGCTCGATCACCTGTTGCAACGCATCGGCCTGATAGCTGATACTATAGCCATATTCCAGCTTGCCTTGAGCATCGCGGCCGGCTTTGAGCGAGGCGATCTCATCGAGCTCAACCCCGCCCAAAATGGCGGCATAGGCCAAATCCTTGACATTGTGCACCTCGATCCGGTCGACATCAGCATAAAGCTCGCGGTAACGGGCTGAGAAATCGGCCAAAGAGGCATACTGATATTCAGCCTCGATCTCACGCCCATAGCGAATAGCCTCAATCAGCTTGGCAGCCGAAACCCAAACATTGTCGGGCTCGACAAAAACCGCATAATCCCTGATCTTGTCATCCAGCCAGACCACGGCAAATTCTTGTGCCGGATCGGGCCGGGTATATTCGCCAAAGGCTTCCAGACGCCAAGTCTGGCCCTCTGGGGCCGTCTGATCGAGAATATTTTGCAGGCTTGGCGCAGCAATCACATTCCCGCTTGCATCGAGCACCGGATTACCGCTGGCCAAACGCCAGTTCCCGCCCGCATCGGCCACCGCATAGTCGAGCACCCGCCCGTTTTCATCGACCAGATAAGCCGTTGCCTGGCGATAGCTGTAGATCGGTGGCAGGGGCGCGCCAGCTGCCGGCTGTTGATCTGCGGGAAGCTCAACATTGGCCGACCAGATCTGTTGTAGCTGCCAGCTTTCGCCGGGGGCTGTCGCAGCGGTTGCAAAATCCGCCAGTTGCGGCCGGTCAATGACATTCCCAGCACCATCGAGCAAAGGCTGCCCGCTGGCCAATTGCCAATAGCCACCATTGGCATCTTCGATATATTGGGCATAATCGAGCCGCACCGTTCCTGAAGGGTCTTCACGCAACTTGACAGGCGCGATTTCGCGGGTCTCGGGATTGCTGCGCACCCAGGCATGGGCAATCGCCCGGAAATCATCCCGCAACACCTCAATATCAGCAGTTGCAAAACGGTTGGCGCTGGCCATCAGGGCGTCGGCCACAGCAACATCATTGCTGGCCGCAACCCGCAGATCGGTCAACTGCCCATAGCCCTTCACCTCGGGAAGCGTTTGCGCCCAAGGCGCAATCCGCCCCGCGCCGACATAGGTGCTGTTATACTGATCGGCATCAAACAGCAGCTCATAAAGACCGCCCGTCGTGCCGTCCGAACGGGTAAAGCTCGACACCGCCACAAGATTATGACCGGTCGAGGTCACTTCGGCCATTTCCTGCGCGGACAAACTGAGCCCGGTGATGCCCGCAGCCTCCAAGGTCAGCAATTCGCCAACATCAGTGACCGCATCCTGGTCGAAATCACGCCAGATTTTGAGCTCGGCAAAGCCTGGATCGAGCGCATCGATGATCAAATCACCATTGCCATCGAGTTCCGCGAGATGGGCAAAACCAGGCTGGCCCGGCTGGCCGAACCACTCGGTCATATCGTCGATCAGCCCATTGTCATTGAGGTCGCGCACCAAAAAGCCATCATCGGGCAACAGCCAGCCGGTGCGTTCGGCAAATGCATCGCCATCGAGATCGAAAGACGGTGAATCCGTGATCGTGGTCGTGGTTTCGATCCCATCCCCATCAAGATCGAGCACCAGCGGATCGCGAAAGTCGACCCTGTCAATAGATTTCGACCATTCCCGCAAGAACGCCCCCAGCCAGTCCTCGCGCCCCGGCAAGGCGGGAACCCCCTGAACCGCGAGAAAAGCCCCCGATTCGAGAACAGAAATATGGATACCGAGTGTTGGGTCAGAGATTCCCGGGCCGCCGACATAATTGGCCACGAACATCTCTTTGTCATTGAAGGCCCGAATGACGAGATCACCTTCAGGGTTGATGCCGAAATTCAGTTGCATGAATCCCACCATCGGCACCCATTTCATGGCCTCGCCAATGCCTGTGGTCCCCACCCCGCCAACCACCGGGATGCCAAAAAAGCTCAGATGATCGAACGGTTCTGCATCGAGAATACGAACCTGCTCCGCCCAGAAGAAAACATCATCTCCCTCGCCCCCATAAACAAACGAATTTCTTGCAGCGGCATAGATCGTGTCATTCCCATCGCCGCCATAAATCGTGCTGCCCGCTGCTTTATCAGGGCTTCCCCGGGTGATGATAATATCATCCCCTTTACCGCCATAGATGCGTGATCCGCTATCTTTTCCCGCGATAATCAGATCATTGCCAGCACCGCCATCAACAAGTGCGGCCTCCCGGCCAACGATAATGGTGTCATCCCCCCTCATTCCCTCAAGTATGGGCGATTGTGGAGAGCCTGTAACTTCAGGCATTTCAGGGTCGATTGGGGCCGTCTTGTTATTGGTTTTCAGGCCACGGTCATATTGCTTTTCGGAGTTGAGGCGGATGTCATCGGGGCCAAAAATGACATCATCGAAATCACTGCCTGTCGCATGTTCAAAATGGGCGAGATTAAGACGTAAATTGTCAACAACGGGTTGAACATCAATTTCATCAAATACCGCATCGCGAAGCCCATTATAAACACCGGCATTTTGAAACAGCTCACCAATACGCCCTTTGCTAATACCATTTGCAACTTCGGGTAATTCAAATTTCAAAATATTTCGGTCAATAACGAATTGCGCATTTATTTGTTGCAATTCAATAACGACACCACTTTCCATACGGCTGGCATCGACGCGGTCACCCGTTTTATCCTCTTGCCCAGCAGCGTCAATTGTAATGGGCTCGCCCTGTTTGGAAGTATTTAATGAGAATAAGATCAAATCATCCGGCATTGATTCGGATAAAATAATATTTTCCACGTTTTCTATGAGATGAGATTCTCTCTCAGCTTTACCATAAACCACAAAAATACCAATATTTTCTGCATAAACAACAATGGGATGCGTGCTATCACCATAAGAGACGAGATCATTTCCCTCACCTCCATTCACATCTAAATAACGAACATGTAAATTCTGCAATTGAATGAATTCATCAGAAATGATGACATGATCGACCCCTGGACCGCCATCGATATAGATATCATCAAGTTTTAAATCTTCAGTAGATTCAGGCGTTTTAGATGTGTCAACCGTTACAAATACAGCGTCATTGCCCCCGCCTCCATACACTGTCCCGGGGCCCGATTGCATGATGATGTCAAATTCATCACTGCCAATGAATTTTCCGCCATCTTTCGAAATGGCTGCCGTCGAAGAATCTAGTTTCGATATGAAATTGACGTCATCACCATCGCCAAAAAAAGCTTGTGCCGTCAAAAGAAAAAGATTCTTGACATCATGGCTATCCATATTACTTATGAACGACAGAAATTTATTCATTTCTGCCTCTAACTCAACGAGATAAGGAGAGTCTGGATAGGTTTTAGCCAAGGCTGATATGAATGTTGGAATGGCAGGCAAAGAAGTTAAGAACAACGCTGCAATTGCACCCGCAGGCCCAAACATGGAAGCGGCTATGTAATACGCCACAATCGACAGCCCCGTTGAGGCAAACCATTGAGTCGTATCCTCAACAGAGACTTGATCTAAAACATTGCCCAACGCCTCATATCCATCTGTTACACCATGCCTAACTTCACCTCCAACCTTAATCCCCGTTAGAATAGCGGCTGTAGAAAGTTCTGCCTTGCCTACATTGACGACTGCCGAAGCCATTGCACCGGTACTATAGGCGGTGCCAACAACGGGAAGAGTTCTCGGAACACCTGTAATAGCACTAAAAATGGCTGCGCCCCCCCGCCCTATAGCCGTAGCGACTCCGGCTGCTACTGCGGCAGCCCCTGCTGGTAAAGCAACATTTGTCAAAGCTGGCTCTTGTGCTGTGATAAGGGGCTCTTTCCCGCCCAATGGGTCAACGACCGTTGCAAGGGAAAGCTGCGATACGGTTGCCGCGTTCAAGCTGTCATAAACAGGACGATACTCAGGCGTGGTCACCAACGCCCTGGCAATAACGTCTTGCAAGCTCCCTGAAGGGGTGGTGGCAACCGGATTGAAAATCTCCAAATTGCGGGACGTTTCATTGAGCTGCCCCGCCTTAAAATAAAGCGTGGATTTGATATATTCATAATCATATTTGGGCGTTGGCCCACCATAAAGTTCTTGCGGACTGACAACCGGATATTGCAACAGCGCACCGCTGTCGTCTTCGCGCAAACTCAAGGCCGGTTGTAACTGCTTGGTTTCAGTATCAGAGGAGACTACCAAGCCCATCGAGATGAAATTCTGCAACCCCTTAACATTGCCACTGGCTTCTTCCAGCGAAATTTGCCGCGCCTGTGCCGCGCTATATCCGCTGGCAATCAACTCGGCTTCCCGAGCCACCTGTTCGGCCTCGATATCATTGAGAAGACTTTCCACCCAATCCAGATAAAGCGGACTGATGGCCGCACCACCATGCTGCGCGAATCCTAAAACAAGGGCATCAAAGCGGTCTTCTGGCAGCCAAACTCCATTCCAGAACATATTATTATGCTCATAAAGCAAATTGCCTTCGGCATCTGTGGTGGCCGCCAAGGTCTGCAACAGGCTCGACCTGTTCGCCACCACAGCCGGAATCAAATGCTGTGAGGCGATCGTTCCTTTGAGATCTGGATGCGTGGGAACCGGCTCGATATTGGTAAACAGATCTTCAAACATGACTCCCCCCACCCCTCCCCTTTGCCGGGGAGGGCAATGTTATCAAGTGCGTTCTGTCCTTAGTGCTATCTTTGCTATTGCTGGGATGGTGTGGCTGAAATGACTTTGACGATTGGCTCGCCCTTGTCATCGCGCGCCCGCAACTTGAAGTCTTGTCCTTTGAAATCCTCGTTGCGCAGCCGTTGCAAGAGGGCCTGAACAATCTTGGCCGGTCCCACCGCATCGATCAGCCACAGATTGGAACCGCTGTTCCATTCATCGGGACGCAAACGGATCGGCCGTGACAAATCCCCGCTCAAGCGCTGATCGACTTCGTCAGACACCCGTGCCCATAGCGCGACGCCAACCGGCGCGGTCAAACCGGTTTCCTTGGAACGGGCTTCGGCAAGGGTGAATTGATTGGTCAAAAGGGGAGGCACGACAAGCCACTCCAAATCGGCCAGCGTATAGTGTTTATAGCCCGGCGCACGCATCAAAAGGGTGACGATCTCGCCAAAGGCCGCGCTGACCAGTTTCGAGCCTGCGGCCACCCGGCGGCGCATCGCCTCCGCTTCTGTGCCCTGCTCATCTGGTTTCGATTGCGCTTTGACAACCTCTGGTTGTTCAGCCTGATTTGCCTGCTGCTGAAAAGCGGCCTGAGCTGCTTCGCTCCCTCCTGATGGCGCCGAAGCCCCTGCTTTTACAGCCTTGTTTTCCTCCGTTTGAGACGGAGAGGAAGAAGCGCTGGGGCTCTGTACTGCCGCTTCCGCAACCTTTTTTCGACCAAACATGAGCAACTCCTACAAACACAATCACAACAGCTACACTCAAAAGTTGTAATTTGTATACAACTTGAGCGCCACCTGTCTACGTTTTTTTAGGAATTGCTGTAAATTTTAATGAAGCTTTAGGGTTAACGGCGGCAAGCGGCATAGCCTCCGCCACACCATCCTCATCATGCCATCCTCATCAGGCGCCGCCGTGCCGTCCTGTCATACAGGCTTGCCAAGTGGTCAAGGCCTGCCATGTCTCTTGAACATCATGACAACGCAACAATTGCACCCCTTGCGCGGCGGCGGCCATGGCTGCGGCGATTGAGCCTGGCATTCGTTGCACAGGCTCCGGTTGATTGATGAGATCCCCGATAAACCGCTTGCGCGAGGCCCCGATCAGAATGGGCACCCCAAGACCATGAAAGAGCGACAAGCCAGACAACAATTCAAGATTGTGCTCACGGGTCTTGCCAAAACCAATCCCAGGATCGATCACAATCCGCGAACGCTCAATCCCAGCCGCAATACAGTCGTTGATGCGCTGCTCCAGATAATCATAGACTTCATAGAGCACGTGATCATAAGACGGCCGGTCCTGCATGGTCTCTGGGCTGCCCTGGGCATGCATCAACACCACCGGCAAACCGCTCTTAGCAGCGATTTCCATGTTCTGGGGATCATAAGACAGGGCCGAGACGTCATTCAACAAATCCACTCCCGCCTTGACAGCCGCGGCCAAAACTTCCGGCTTGCGGCTATCGATCGAAACCGGAAAAGGCGCGTCGCTTAGCGCTTCCAGAACTGGCAAAACCCGGTTGAGCTCTTCCCCGGCAGGCACGGTTTGCGCCCCCGGCCGTGTCGATTCCCCGCCAATGTCGATAATGGCCGCCCCTGCTGCATGAAGCTGCCGGGCGCGGGCAACGGCTTGTGGCGCAGCCGCATAAAGGCCGCCATCTGAAAAACTGTCTGGCGTCACATTGACGATACCCATGATCTGGGTCCGGTCCATGGACAGGCCGGCAATGCGGGGCCGAGGCGCGGTCAGCCGGCCGAGCGCTTGACGGACGATATCATCCGTCGATTTGGAAAGATTGGAATAGGGACAATAAACCGAGGTAATCCCTTCCGCATCCCGGTCGACGATTTCCACCAATGTAAAGGCCACCTGCCCACCGGCCAACCATG
The DNA here is from genome assembly GCA_015494185.1 of Hyphomicrobiales bacterium. Lineage (GTDB taxonomy): Bacteria > Pseudomonadota > Alphaproteobacteria > Rhizobiales > S144-35 > S144-35. The sequence goes on from WGBT01000179.1 coordinate 8,142, forward strand.
CCGCATGGTGCTCGGTCACCGCCAGTTCCGCCGCTGCCCCTGAAACCAGACCAAGCGGCCGGAAATAGAGTTTTGAACCTTGATCCATCACCACTTAGGCATTCTCTGCTTGTTGGGCCCGTTGGGCGCGTTTGCGTTCATGGGGATCGAGATAGCGTTTGCGCAGGCGGATATTTTCCGGGGTGATCTCAACCAGCTCGTCATCCGCAATATAGGCCAGCGCGCGTTCCAAGGTCATCTTCATCGGCGGCGTGAGCTGTACCGCATCATCCTTGCCGGCGGCACGAATATTGGTCAGTTTCTTGCCTTTCAAGACATTGACCTCAAGATCATTGCTTTTGGCATGTTCGCCGACGATCATGCCTTGATAGACCTTGGTTTGCGGGCCGATCATCAGCGCGCCGCGGTCTTCCAGGTTCCACAATGCATAGGCCACCGCCTCACCGGCCGAATTGGCGATCAGCACCCCATTGCGGCGGCCCTGAATGGGCCCCTTATAGGGCGCATAGGCATGGAAAATCCGGTTCATGACGGCGGTGCCGCGGGTATCGGACAACAATTCCCCCTGATAGCCGATCAAGCCGCGGGTCGGGACATGAAACACCAGCCGCTGGCGCCCTCCGCCTGAGGGCTTCATCTCCAAAAGCTCCCCCTTGCGTTCGGACAGTTTTTGCACCACGGCACCGGCATATTGCTCATCAACGTCGATAATGACTTCCTCGATCGGCTCCAAGCGCTTGCCGGTATCAGGATCGGTCTTGAAAACCACCCGCGGCCGCGACACGGTCAGCTCAAAGCCCTCACGGCGCATGGTTTCGATCAAAATCGCCAATTGCAACTCGCCGCGCCCAGCCACCTCAAAAGCATCTTTGTCTTGGGTTTCGGAAACCCTAAGGGCAACATTGCCCTCGGCCTCGCGCAACAAACGCTCGCGGATCACCCGGCTTTGCACTTTTGAACCTTCCGTGCCCGCCAGGGGACCATCATTGATGCGGAACGTCATCGACAGGGTCGGCGGATCGACAGGGTCAGCCTGCAGCGGCTTTGTGACCTCAAGCGCACACAGCGTGTCAGCAACGCCCGCCTCGGCCAGCCCGGCAATGGCGACAATATCACCGGCATGGCCTTCCTCGATCGGCTGACGTTCCAACCCGCGAAACGCCAAGACTTTGGAAACACGGCCTTTTTCAACAACATTGCCCTCGCGGTCAAGGGCCTGAATGGGGGTGTTGGGGGTGATGCTGCCCGACAAAATCCGCCCGGTGAGCAGCCGCCCCAGATAGGGATCCGCCTCAAGCGTGGTCGCCAGCATCCGAAACGGTCCGGCCTCGATTTTGGGCGGCTCCACATGGGAAAGCACCAGATCGAACAGGGGCGCCATCCCCTGCTTCGGCCCCTCAGGGTCAAGCGCCATCCAGCCTTGTTTCGCAGAACCATAAAGCACTGGAAAATCAAGCTGTTCATCACTGGCGTCGAGATTGATGAACAGGTCGAAGACCTCATCGAGCACAGCAGAATGACGTTCCTCGGGCTTATCGATCTTATTGATGGCGACAATCGGTTTGAGCCCGACCTTGAGCGCCTTGGAAAGCACGAATTTGGTCTGCGGCATCGGGCCTTCCGCGGCATCGACGAGCACAATAGCCCCATCCACCATGTTCAAGATACGTTCCACCTCGCCGCCAAAATCGGCATGTCCAGGCGTGTCGACAATATTGATGCGGGTATCTTTCCAGACCAGGCTGGTGCATTTCGCCAAAATGGTAATGCCACGCTCGCGCTCGAGATCATTGCAGTCCATGGCCCGTTCGGCAACCCGCTGATTGTCGCGAAACACGCCAGACTCGCGTAACAGAACATCGATCAAAGTGGTCTTGCCATGGTCGACATGGGCGATAATGGCGATATTGCGAAGTTTCATGGTGTTGTTTTTTCAGGTCAGGTTGTTTGCTCTCAAAGCCTCGGATTGGCGCACGGGTTCATAACAGAAATACACAAGAATCAAGACCAGGATGGATTTTCGACGGCCTCCACGGCAGCCGCGGCGGCTTCATCGACATCCCCTTCACGGCCCGCCATGATCAACCGGCCAAAAGCCCCCACCCCGCTGCATTCGACAAGCGTTACATTCGACGCCTTTTCGGCCTGATTGGCCGCATAGACAATATAGCCTGCCGGCTCGGTTTCCAAAATAAACATGCTCTGGCCCGGCAAAATCATCGAACCGCGCCGGTTTTGCCGGTTGATGAGAACGGTATGATCGGGGGTCATGCCGCGAATGGTTTCCTGCCAGGCGATGCGCGGGGTCTGACGCTCGTGCTGGGCGCCGTTTCCTCCATTGCCGTTCCCATTGCTCAACGCGGCAAGCACGGCGCGCCCCGCCTCGCGCACATCGCTGGAATCACGGTGATGGATCACCATCGAGCCATAAGCCCGTTCTACGATCTGCTGCGCCAAATGCACCCGGGTCGACTTGAGCGCCACATCGGTCAGCCGATGAACCGCCATCCCCGGCGCCACCTCGATCCAGATACAGGCATCGCCTGGCACCGGCAAAAACCCTTGCGATGCGGTCGCAATCAGAGCCGCAAGCTGCGGCTGCAAGGCATCGACATAGACATAGGCTCTCAGTTTGATCATTCCGGCGGCACGCCCCAATCTGGTTTTGCTATCCTTTCATGGCGTTTGCGCGCTGTTATACAAGCAAGCCCAAGCAAAATGAAACCCCGCCTGCTATTAAGTCACACCCGCTAAGTCACACCCGCGGGGTGAGCGATGATTTTGGAAAGATGCCACGATTTTTTCAAGAAATCCGAGCAATCTTTCAGCACCAACGATCCGAGGCGCGGCTTGCGGGAATTGCAAATTCCCTCAACCATCGCAGTTTGACGATTGACCCTTGACCGCCAGCCCCTTAGATTACACATCAAGTGCACAAAGTTTGAAAACGGCCATCGAAGTTAAAATGAACGATGATCGCACGACTTTGCAGGAGCTCGATGAACGCTCCCGGGAAATTTTCAAAGCCATTGTGGAAGGTTACCTGAAAACCGGCGCCCCGGTCGGATCACGCAATGTCAGCCGGGCCCTGCCGATGAGCCTGTCACCGGCCTCGGTGCGCAATGTCATGTCCGATCTGGAAGAGCTGGGGCTTATTCATGCGCCGCATGTTTCCGCCGGACGTCAACCCACCCATCATGGCTTGCGGCTGTTTGTCGACAGTGTCATGGAAATTGGCAATTTGAGCGATGAAGAACGCGCCGAAATTGACAAACGTGTCGGCCAATTCGCCCATGACAGCGATATCGAAGAAATGCTGGCCGATGCAAGCGAGCTGATCTCCGGGCTGTCCAATTGCGCCGGTGTGGTCTTGACCCAAAAACGCATTGACCGGTTGAAACACATCGATTTCGTGGTGCTCGAGCCTGGCCGCGCCCTGGTGGTGCTGGTCGGCAGTGATGGTATGGTTGAAAACCGCATCATCGATTTGCCGCAAGGGCTGCCCCCGTCGGCCTTGGTGGAAGCGGCCAACTATCTAAACACCCATGTCACCGGCAAGACCCTGGCCGAGGCGCGCAAGATACTTGATGAGCAGCTCAACCAACACAGCCAGCAACTCGATGAATTGACAGCCGAAATGGTCAAAACCGGATTGGCCCAGTGGTCCCGCGGCAATAATGGTGACAAGAGCCTGATCGTGCGGGGGCGTTCCCACCTCATCAACGAATTACACAAAGCCGATGATTTGGAACGGATTCAACAACTTTTCGACGATCTCGAACGCAAACGCGACCTTGTGCAACTGTTGGAACTTGCCGACGACGCCGATGGCGTGCGTATCTTCATTGGGGCCGAGAACAAGCTCTTTTCGCTGTCCGGCTCATCGATGATCGTCGCCCCCTTTCGTGATGAAAACCGCAAAGCCATTGGAGTGCTCGGGGTTATTGGGCCAACCCGTTTGAATTATGCCCGGATCATTCCCATTGTCGATTATACCGCGCGGTTGATGGGCCGCTTGCTGCCTGGCTAGATTTTCTGCGGCAAAATTCCAGACAATGATCGTCATGCGCCATTTGCGTCCCTTTGGTGAGGAAAAGAAGGAATAACGGTTATCGTCCATCATTTTGCAATGGAATTGAGGGCCGTGCCTTGATTTTTCCCATCAAAGGCTCGATATGTGGTTAGGAAAACTCTGGTTGGGTGGGGTGGATAGACAATCCGCCCAATGATTGGAAACTCTTAAATTCCTTAAGCGTTTTCTGCCCTTAGCAAACAAAATTGAGTGGTATTATGATGAATTCAGAAGGTGCTGCAAATCCTGAAAAAAACCAAGGGTATACCGAATCGGAACATGGCGAAACGACAGTTGGTGAGTCCGCAGGTGCAGGAACCGCCAATCCCCCCCAAAATGACGCTCAGGCAGCAGCAACATCAGCAAATTCCGAAACCAAGACGGCTGAAGCTGAAGGCGCTTCTGAAGAAGGATCAAATGAAGAAGTATCGGAAGTCGAACAATTGAAAGCGGAAAATAGCGAGCTGCGTGACCGGGTTTTGAGGCTCATGGCCGAGATGGAAAATCTGCGCCGCCGCACAGAACGCGAAAAAGCCGACATTGCCAGCTATGCGATCAGCAATTTCGCCCGGGATGTCTTGGCTATCGGTGACAATTTGGAGCGTGCCTTGACGGCGGTTCCCGATGAAGCCTTACAGAAAGATCCAACGCTCAAAGCTCTGCATGACGGGGTCGGCGTGACCCAGCGTGAATTGCATAATGTTCTTGAACGCCATCACGTCCGCCCGATCGAGGCGGAGGGCCAGCGCTTTGATCCCAACCTGCATCAGGCCATGTTTGAGATCGACAACCCGGATGTGCCGGCAGGAACCGTCTTACAAGTCGTACAACCCGGATATATGATTGGCGAGCGCGTCTTGCGGCCGGCAATGGTGGGGGTTTCCAAGGGCGGACCACGGGTTATGGCCGAGAACAAGGCGGAAACTGGCGCCAAGGCGGCAGAAGAGACAGCAGATCAGACGTCGGCCAATACTGCAAAAACTGACGATCCTGGCACGGAAGCGAACACCCAAACATGATTCTCGAACGCTCCCCCAAAGCCCAATCTGAAAAGTGGGAACCAACTTTCGGATGAGTTTGTGCGGCAAAACAAGAAACTAGGGCAAAATCCGATTCTATGTGGCTTGGATTTTGCTCAAAAGCAACATATCATCCTCCCATAGCTTTACTGTGCCAAGGGCATGCGCCCCATCTCGATAGAAGCAGTATGCAAACTGCTTCTATCGCCCCTTGATCATCGTTGATCGTTGCTTCCTGATCCTTAATGCAGCTCAAATATTCAACCTCTATTCGGTGAAAGTGGTAAGACCTTTGCAACGCGCTTTTGGCTTTCGTTACGCAGCCAACGGATTTTGGGAACGTTTCAAGCCACCATCGAAAATAGCACCATCGGCAATAGCGATGGTTGTATAAAGAATATCCCCATCAACACGCGAGTCTGGCTCTAGAACCACATGCTCCCCCTTAATCGTACCACTGATTGAACCGCTGATGACCACTTTTTGCGCCACAACGCCACCTTTGACCTTTGCGGTACTGCCAAGGGTTAGGGTATCGCAACGGATATCGCCATTGACTTCACCATCAATCTGCAAGGCCCCTTTAGCGCTCAAATTACCGGTAATGCTGACATCGGTCGCGATCACAGATTCGGCTGAAATCACATTCCCTGGTGCAGACACCCCCTCGGTTTGAACCGCCCCCTCCTTATTATTCAACATAGACATATCCCTCCACAATGAACATTGAGTATGGCCCGGCCTTTGCAGCTTATTTCGCCCACTCAAGTCTGCCAATGGATGAGGCCAGCAACCCTACTGCAATCAAGCTGTGACGCAATGGCTTCGCCTCCCCTGTGATGATCATTCTATATCCCATCATTCTGCGGCACAATGAAGGAAAATTCTAAAGAAACTTTCTCCACTCGTGCCTAACGAAGCTGTGCTTCAAAGCCCACATCATAAAAAAGAACAGCCTCTAAAGGTGAGTATCCCTGTTTTTCGGGAAAACTGTCAACGGAAACTCTAAGCGGTAACACTACAGCCCCTTATTAATTTATTAATTTTGACCGCTCATCCTTTCCGTATCCCTTCGGAGATTGTTCGGCTTAAATTGAACGGCATGGCGCATAAAGATCAGGAGGGCGGATGTATGACTTGGAAACCACGGGTCTGCGATAACACAGAAACCGGCTCCCTGCTCACATTGGCAACCCATGAATGACGATCAATGCTGGTTTTGGCGTAACGTAACCCCGCTTTTTTATGGTTTTTATTTTATGGTTTTCACTGGGGTATGGGTTTTACTGGGGTATGGGTTTTACTGGGGCAGCTTTCTTCTTCACACAGCCTCTGGGCCTTTCTCTACGCTCCGCCTCCCCCTTACCCAGTCGTCAATTACGTTCTGTGTTGGGCTTCAAGCCGACAGCTTCCCAAAAGGCTGCTGTGAAATGACCATGGGCATAAGAAACCGCAAATGCAATCCCCACCGGCACCAGAAAAGACCACCAATGCCCCACACTTGCCTGCATCACCGCCTGTTCATTGGCGAACACGAGAGTATAGATGGCCGCACTTGCTGCCGCCCATGGCAGCACGGGACGGAGCTTGGCCGGCACCCGGAAACGCCGGTTGAGATACCGCCGGCGGGCGCGATGCAAGACTTCCGCCCGGCGATGACGTGGGCGGCGGTCAACAGAAGTGGCGTCTTCCAGCGTTGGGGTAAACAGAGCATGACCCGTCTGCAGTTGATGCTCCAAATTGGTGACTTTTATAAAGGGATGAGTGAAAGAGTAAGAAGCAACAACGGGAGCAGTGCTGGGGCGGTCTTGATGATGCTTGTGAGTGTCTTTTGGATGATTAATGTGATCGTCCTTTGCCTGACCTGATATCGTTGCTTCATCTGAATCTGGCAGCAGCAATTTCAGCTGCCGATCTGTGGCGCGCACAAAGGGATTGGCGCAGTCAGTGGCGACCTGAGACATTTCTCCTGTTTCCCTTAATTCCCCTCTTGATTTCCTCGTTCTTCGCTCTTAATGCCTCCCACCCCTTAACTTTTAATCTCTCCTTCTTTCTCCGCCCTCTTTTTTCTGAACCTTTTTTCCGCCCCCTCCCAATCACCGCACTAAAAAAGATAAGCCATGATTG